>JAUCQD010000215.1 GCA_030372945.1 Methanothrix sp.
TCTTTATGCTATTTAGATTGACGGTCCCAAAGGTTAATGGCGGGGAAGGCAGTATTAGTATCGATCTTTATGGAGAAATTACAGGACGTGAAAGGCCTGGGTGGCATGCTGAACGGCTTCAGGGATCTCGTGAAAGATGATAAGAAGATCGCATTCGTTGGATCTCCAGGGTTTTGCACTCCCTTTGCCCTGTTCCTAGGCTATCCGGTTCGAGAGAAAGAATTGGCCTTTGTGCCAGGCCTGGCTCGTGAGAAGACTCGCCAGATCGTCGCCACAGAGTATGGAATGGAGCTGGGAGAGGCGGGCAGTGCGGATGCTGACGTGGTTGTGATTTTGGGCGGTATGGCCATGCCAAAGATCGGCGTGAAGCCTGAGGAGATGAGGGATTTTCTGGCCAAAATAAAATACAAGAAGCTCATGGGAGTATGCTTCATGTCGACCTTCGAGAAGGCTGGATGGTGCCAGGCATTGCCCTTTGATCTCGTCATGAACATAAACCTGGAGGGTGACATATCGAAGATGAGATGACCAATGCTAAAATTGTAAGTTCCCGCGGAAAATGGGCCCGACGCGATTTGAACGCGTGACCTCACGGTTATCAGCCGTGCGCTCAACCTGGCTAAGCTACGGGCCCGGTCCGCACTTTGCTTTGATGATCCCATTAATAACTGTTTCCCTGCAGTGCTCTTCGACAGCCTTAAATCGGTTCAAGGAGAAACATCACCGCGATGCCTATGGACTCTCCCCCAAAAGAGAACAAGGAAGATTTGAAAGGCCTGTACGACCTCGCAATCCCTTTGAGCATGCCCGTCTCAGTTATTCGCGAGCTGGTTGAGAACTTCGATCTGGACCTTTTGCGAAGAAATGCCAAGATGGACATGACTGGCGAAGTGATGGACAGAGAGATCCTGGTGCTGAGAGGCGACCTGGAGACCGTCAAGGCTGCAGAGAAGTACATGTTCGAAGCGCTTGACAGGAAATTCGAGGAATGGAAAAAGAAGGATAAAGAGGAAAAATACAGGAAGTACTACGAGGAACAAGCCAAGGAGAGGCTCAGAGAGCTGAGAGAGAACCCAAAAGCTGCGAGCAACTGGGACCTGACTATGACACAATGAGATCTCAGTCGATCATCACCCATTTGTTCTTTCCTTCCCAGAGCTTCAGTGAGACCAGCTTGATCTTTGTGGCAGCAAGCTCCTCCACTAGCCGATCGCAGATCCACTGTGCGATCTTTTCTGCCGTTGGGTTTGGCAGAAGATCGTTGAGGCATCGGTGATCTAAATCTTGCAGGGCTGCTGAAAGAATCTTTTTCATGTGGTAGAAGTCCATGACGAATCCGTCCTCTCCAACCTCGCCCTCAACAACCACCTCAACCTGATATGTATGGCCGTGCAAGTTTGCACATTTGCCAATGTATCCAGGCAGGCTGTGCGCAGCATCGAACTCTGCAACCAGGCCTAGCTTCATCCTTGAATTCCTCTCCGAACGTCATTCATCGAATGAAGATACAGGATCCTTGTTAATAGCCTTTCGCCACCACAAGTGCTTTTTAGCCTTCCACTGCGAGGTTTGGGGGTGCCCCGGCCAGGGCGACGAGCGCCAATGCCTCCATGAAATGCAGCTTTGCAGGCACGACAATGATGTGCAGCGGCCCTCCGAAGTCGAAATTCTTTAATCTGACAAGAAGATCTGCCTTCACAGTTGCATCCTCTGATCCTGCACGAGCGATGCCAATTGCCAGGCGTCCGTCCAGCATTTGCTCAGATGCATTGGCCTGCATCTCCAGGAGGAGCGCTGCACCTTCATTCACAGTCATGTATCGCTCAAATGGATCGCTCTGAATGTCCAGGAAGAGCATAGTGTGCAAATTTCTCTTCAGGTTCTCCTTCAATACCTGATAAGGCGTCTCTGGAACGATGCGCTTGCCCCTTGAGGTGTATGGAAAGGGGATTGTTGTAGATCTGCCGAAGCGGTAGTTCTGCAGGCCGCACAGGCCCTGAACTGCTGTGACGATGGAGGCTGAATGAATCACCCGGGTCATGATTCCGAGCTTTGCAGCCCTGAGCCGCAGGTCCAGGTGCGTGGTGGAGACCATTGCATCGCCTCCCACAAGAAATGCAACATCGCCATCCCTTGCCTCCTCCAGCCAGCCAGGATCATTCTCCACGTCTGAGCGGCGCAGGAGATGGATCTTCCTGCCGTAAAAGGCCTCCATCCTCTCAACAGATGTGCCCATCAGCCTGGAGGTGTAAAACTCAGCATAAACCTTGTCTGCAGCACGCACTGCCTCCAGGCCTTTGACCGATATGTCCTTCTCGTCGTAGAGCCCAAGGCCGATGAAGATGAGCATGAGGCCTCAATCGCGTCTGGCGTTTAAAAAAGCTCCTTTCGGTAGATCTATATTCCAAATCGTCCAAGATGAGAGCATGATCGGCAGGGCAACTCAGGTGGTGGATTGCCGGGAGAGCATGGGGCTTGCCAAAGGCGGCGGCCTGGCTCAGAGAGGTACGCTCTCCGAGGCCACAAAGCCAGATGTGATCGCCATAGCCATGTCTCCGGGAAGGCGCCACATTACCAAACCCGTCTGCGAGATTACTTATGGGCTGCGCAGGGAGGGCATCCAGACCAGTGTGCTGGTCTTGGAGGCAGGAACTGGAGTGCCGGAGAGCTTTCCCCAGGCTTCGCGAGGCTACGGCCCTACATTTGGTCTGAACGAAAAAGAGATAGAGCAGATCGCGCGCCACAAGATCGCAGTCCTCCATTTAGGCAATGTACGCTCTCATGTCATCCACAAGACCAAGGAGGTCTTGTCGCAGGTGAAAATTCCAGCAGTCGTGGTGGCCCAATGCCCCATGGACATGGAGGACTTCGCGCGCGAGGGCATAAAAACCAGAACTGTCAAGCCGCCTCACCAAAAGACCCAAACCAGAGGAGAGGTGGTGGACATAGTCACGGGCGTCACCCGCGGTGCAACCTGTACCCGCGTAAAGCTCAACACACTGGCCAAGGTATTGAACAAGCACCTTGCTGAGATCTACGATCGCGAGGCACAGGAGGCCAGGCAGGCAGCAAAAAAGAAGAAGAAACATCCATGAAGTACGTAGTTTTATTGGGCGATGGCATGGCCGATCGGCCCCTGGATGCCCTGGGTGGCCGCACGCCCTTGCAGGCCGCGAAGATCCCCAACATGAACTGGGTGGCGAAGGAGGGGCGAAATGGACAGGCTTTGACGGTTCCAGAGGGTTTTCCTCCAGGAAGCGATGTGGCCAACCTCTCAGTCATGGGCTACGAGCCAGGGAAATACTACACAGGACGTGCGCCCCTGGAGGCTGCAGCCATGGGCGTGCACCTCGATAAATCTGACATAGCTTTTCGCTGCAACTTCGTCACAGTACGAGACGGCATCATGGAGGACTACAGCGCAGGGCACATCACCTCAGAGGAGGGACGCGAGCTTGTACGAGCGCTGAAGCCTTTGATGCCCGGAGAGAGGCTGTATGCCGGAGTTAGCTACCGCAATCTTCTGGTCTTGAAAGCTGGAGAAAAGGCCATCTGCACGCCTCCTCACGACATCAGCGACCAGCCCATCGACGGCCACATGCCCCGCGGCAAGGACTCAAAGCTGCTCATCGATCTTATGGAGGGCGCAAAGCCAGTCCTGGCCAGCCATCCAGTTAACCTGAGGCGCGTGGCTGAAGGAAAGAGACCTGCAAACATGATCTGGCTGTGGGGTCAGGGACCTGCGCCCGCCATGCCCGCATTTCAGAGGAAATTCGGTCTGCAGGGCGCGATGATCTCAGCTGTGGACCTGCTCAAAGGCATTGGAGCCTATGCACAGCTAAAAGTCATAAGCGTTCCAGGCGCGACAGGTACCATAAACACCAATTACGAAGGAAAGGTACAGGCGGCCCTGCAAGCTCTGAATGCGCTGGACTTCGTCTATTTGCATGTCGAGGCCCCGGACGAGGCATCTCATGAGGGTGAACTGGCCGAGAAGATCAGGGCAATTGAACTATTCGATCAACTCGTCGTAGGCCCAGTGATCGAGGGGCTTCGCCGCAGCGGCGAGGACTGGCGCGTGCTTCTCATGCCTGACCATGCCACGCCCATCTCCATAAAGACCCACAGTCGCGATCCAGTGCCCTTTGCCATGGTTGGAAAGGGAATTGCGCCAGACAGCGTGAACAGGTTTGATGAGGTGGAGGCAAAGCGAGGAGGATTCGGGCTGACAGACGCGACAAGCCTCATGGGGATGATGATAGGCTAAAAGCATCTTGCTGCGCCGCTATGCAGCCTTCGCCCAGGCTCGCAAGACCTCCGCGACAGACCACGCCTGAGAGATACAACCTCCGGGCCGATGTGGCGGATCGCCATCGAACACCTCTGGAATTGTATTGGCGCAGCCAGCCTCAAGCTCCAATAGTGGCTGCAGGAGCGATCTCGCCAGCTTTCGGCTCTCGTCCGAATAATCGTTCACGCTGAGAAGAGCATCGACATACGGACCCATAAGCCAGGGCCAAACAGTGCCCTGGTGGTAGGCACCATCTCTTTGCCACGGGCCTCCTTCATATCTGCCGATGTACCGCGGATCGCGCAATGAGAGCGTCCTCAGGCCGAAGGGCGTCAGCAGGTCCCTTGTCACAACCTCCAAGATGCTTTTTCTCTTGATCATTGGCAGAAGCTCTGGAACTGCCGCAGCAATTATCTGGTTGGGCCTGATTGAAGCGTCCTCCGGATCGATCACATCGAACAGGCATCCAGTCTCGCTGTTCCAGAACCTTTGATAGCTCTGCCTCACATCTTTTGCCAGTTCGCACTCCCACGGCTCTCCCAATGCCCTCGCCAATGCTTCCATCTTCTTCAATCCAAAATACCAGAGCGCATTTATCTCGCAGCATTTTCCGGCTCTGAAGATGACCGACCTTCCGCTCACGCGCGCGTCCATCCAGGTGAGCGCAGGACCTGAACGGATGAGACAGTCTTTATCCATTCCAAAGCCTTCTCCAGCTGATGAGTAGCGCCTCAAAACCTCCTGGAGTTTTGGCCAAAGAAGGCGAACCAGCGAGATGTCATGGGAATGATCGTAATAGGCATAAACTGCCTGGATGAACCAGAGGGAGGCATCAGCTGTGTTATAGGACATTGCGCCCAAATCGTTTGGCAGCACTCCGTCTTTCATGGCGCAAGCAAACGATCTTAAAACAGCTGCTGCATCCTCAAAGCGCTGCGAGCAGAGCAGCAGGCCGGGCAGAGAGATCATGGCATCCCTGCCCCAGTCATCGAACCAGTGATATCCTGCGATGATGCTCTTCTCTCCGTCTCTTTGCACCAGAAAAGAGTCTGCTGCCTGGGCGAGCCTTCGGACTGGAGACCTCAGAGCCTTCAGGCGAGCTGTCTTTTTCTCGACCTCCTCGTACACATCGGGCATTGCGCTTCTCCATGTGGACGCGACGATGGCGAAGTTAGCATCTCCTGCCAGCTCCAGCTCAAAGCTGCCTGGACAGAGCAGATTTTCCCGCCAGGCCAGTCCTCTGCGGCGCTCTTCTTCGTACTCGAAGTTATAATAAACAGTCTCATGCGGGATGTATCTGGCCTTATCAGAGATTAGCGCCAGATTGCAGCTTGATTTAAGCCTGGTCCCTCTGCTCTGAGGCTCCTGGCGAATCTGCGGCAGATCGGATGCCGCATGGAAGCTGCGAGAGTGGACCAGGGGATATATTCGCATCAATCCCTGTCCGTTGCTGATCCTGTAGCAGATGATCGTTGTATTCTCGCCATTGACCATGAATACTGTCTTTTCGATTCTGACAGTTCCAAGAGAGTAGATGAACCTGGGGAGAGGATCTATCCTGAACTCTCGAAGATGCAAGAAGCCCTGAGGGTGAATCACGCCCGGATACTGGTGATTGGCCAAGGACACGCCACTGACCTCCTCGTCAAGGGCTGAGAGCAGAAGCCACCGGTTCGTTGGCGGCTTTAGGGCAGCCACGAGAAGTCCGTGATAGGAGCGAGTGTTGCTACCGACAGCTGTTGCTGATGCATAGCCTCCGAGGCCGTTGGAGACCAGCCATTCGCGTGCTGCGCCATCCTCATAGCTGCGTGGCATGATAGTGTATTCTTTTGCCATCATATGCTCCTCTTAAGTGCCTCATGCACTGTCTTCACGAGCCTCTTTCTCAGCCTCTCGCCTCTGCTCTCTTTGTGGCTCTCAAGCTTCTCGGCCAGGATGTCATCGCCCAGGCTCGTCCTGGCCCACATGGCAATGTCTCCCCTCTCATTATGATATTCCAGAGAGGCAACATCGACCTTTTCAAGGAGATCTTCCAAGCCTGAGAGGCTCCATGCGACATGTCCTGTGAATTCATCAATGCCTGTGGCAAACCTGAATGGAGAGTCCGCCAGCATCGTCCTCTTCTTGAGCCTGTAGTGCAGATCGCACAATACGCTGAAGTAAGTCACCGATGCATCATATGGAAGGCCGTATGGACTGAAGTAACTGTGCACCTCGCCCGGCCCCCCTCCATGTGTGAATATGTAATAGAGATGATCTGAGAGACCCAGAGTTCTCCAGATCTCCAAAAGATCCAAATCCCTGCTCTCCTTGGCCGGAGCCTCAAGCCGCTTCTGGTAGATGAAGCACGCATGCTGCAGGGCGTTGCCAAGCCAGCAGCTTGTATCCCTCTCCAGATCCGCCCAGGAGACATATTTTTCAACAGTCAGCTCTCTCTCGGGCGCAATGTCTCTGGCAATCTCGCCAGGTGTTGCGAATCTGAGTCCATCGTGCCGGATGACCTCCCAAGGTAAATGGCGAAGGAACTCGAAGATTCCAGTATCCGCCCATTGATGCTCTCCGAAAGTCTCGTAGTCACAGAATATGTTTATGCATCTTCCAGGAGTGCTCGCCAGCCAGCACGCATATTTTTCGGCAGTCAGGGGATACTCTGCCCAGTTGCGAGAGGAGAAACGAAAGCCAATATCGTCTGTGAGCTGAAAATTTCGCAGTAGAAGGGCCAGATCAGTTCCTTTGGGCCTGTAAACATAATTGGGATCGGCAATCACGCCCTCTGTGAATATGGCACTGTAGCCCATGGCGTCGACCATTTTCGCAATCTGATCGTTGTAGATCAATTCAGTATTCTCGAACGTTGTCGGTCGCAGGCCGAATGCATCCCATATGATCTCCCTGTGCATTTTTACTTGCTCGTAAAACTCCTGCTTCTCCTCGTAAAGGCTGACTAGAGAATGGTAGTATGTCTGCTCCAGCAACTCGACGAAGCCCGTCTCAACCAGCTTAACAAAGGAGTCCAGAACAGCCGGACGGTATCTGCGACATTGCTCCAGGAATACGCCCGAAAAGCTGTACGCCACCTTGAAAGGCTTATCCGATCCCTCTAGATCTTGAATGCACCTCAAAATGACATCATTGGCCGGAAGATAGCATTTATCTGAGACACGCTCGAAGATCCTCCTGTTCTCTGCATCGTCAAAGTAGAAGTCCCAAAGATCGGGCACCACCTCCTTTAAAATAGATCTCTCCCAGAAAAAATTTTTCTTCAATCGAAGGGGCTGGTGAACCTCGAAGCAGAAGGACAGGTCTGTCATATCAGTTATGTCAGCTTGCAAAATATTTACATCCTTCGTGCGGATAAACATTGCTTTCTCGAGCCTTTCCTACACAGTCCCTCTCATACACCGAAAGAACTATTACCTTAGTTTAGGAAAATAGTGAAGAGTTAGCGCTGCAAACTGGGCGCGAAAGATGTGATGGAGAGGTTCTAGGGTGGCGCAAGGACAGAGCAGCAAGTTTCCCAGGGTGAAGTCGGGCATACCTGGATATGATGAATTGATTGATGGAGGATTTCATTTAGGAACAGTAAACACTGTAACCGGCTCTTCTGGTACGGGCAAGACTGTGTTCGCCAGCCAGTTCATTCATCATGGCATCAAACTAGGAGAGAAGGGCATGATCATCACGCCCTCCGAGAGTTCGGAATACCTGAAGCGAGAGATGATGTCCTCTTTTGGCTGGGACTTCTCCGGACTCGAAAAAAAGGGAAGTCTTTCCAACGTAGATGTCACCGACCCAGTTCTTCGATTGCAAAAGAGCATCGATGTCGATCCCGTGGAATTTCTCATAAATTTCAGGAAAC
>JAUCQD010000216.1 GCA_030372945.1 Methanothrix sp.
GTTGGAGCAGGCCCGGCTGGCCTTTTCGCTGCCCTGGAGTTGAGCCTGTCCAGCATACCGGTTCTGGTGATAGATCAGGGTGGAGACATAAAAGAGCGGATCTGCCCCATGAAGATGCGAGGTCACTGTCTGCACTGCCAACCCTGTCATATCATGTGCGGCGTGGGCGGTGCAGGCACTTACTCGGACGGCCTGCTCAACCTTCATCCGTCCATCGGCGGAGACCTGGAAAAGCTGGCTGCAGGAAAGGCCTGGGACTTGATAGAAGAAGTGGATTCGGCCTTCCTGAGATATGGGGCGCCTAAGGAGACGCAGCAACCAACTCCAGAGGATGAGGAGGCTCTTCGGCGTCGGGCTGCAGCGGCTGGAGCGCGCTTCACAGCCATAAGGCAGCGCCACATGGGCTCAGACAAGACCCCCCAGATCATCGAGGCTTTTAGGAACGATCTGGCGAGAAGAGGAGTGAGATTCCGGCTACACTCAAGGCTTGCCGACCTGATCGTCGAAGACGGAAGATGTCGGGGCGTCCGGCTGGCCGATGGGACATCGATAAAGGCGAAGTGCACCCTTCTGGCCTTGGGCAGGGTAGGAGCAGGCATGGTGGGACAGCTGATCGATAAATACGGCATCCACGCCAGGTATGGACCTCTCGACGTGGGGGTGAGAGTTGAGGTCCCTTCTGTCATCATGGATCCCGTCACCAGAATCAACCGCGACCCCAAGTTTCACATCGTCACTCACCGCTACGATGACTTCGTGAGAACCTTCTGTACCAATCCGGGCGGCTTTGTGGTCAAGGAGGAATATCCCGATTTCATAGCCACCAATGGTCATTCCTTGATCGAAGAGAAGACCGAGAACACCAACTTCGCCTTTCTGGTGCGCTTGGAGCTGACAGAGCCCGTGGAGAACACCACAGCCTACGGCATGTCGATCGCCAAACTGGTCACCACCATCGGAGGCAGAAGGCCTGTGCTGCAGAGGCTCGGCGACCTGCATCGGGGCCGCAGATCAACTGATGAGCGGATAGCCAGGAACCCTGTGAGAAACACCCTGGCAGATGTCACTCCTGGCGACATATCCATGGCTCTTCCGCACCGGGTGGTGATGGACATCATCGAGGGCTTGGAGATTTTAAACCAGATCATCCCTGGCGTGAATGCCGACTCCACACTTCTTTATGCTCCTGAGATCAAGTTCTACGCCCGGGAGATTCGCGTGGATGAGCGACTGCAGACGAGCGTCCCCGGCCTTTTTGCAGCAGGTGATGGTGCGGGACTGTCTCGCGGCATTGTCACTGCCGCAGCCACAGGCATCCTGGCCGGCAGGGGCATGGCCTCTGAATGCTAAAGAACTACTCAAAACGTTTATCAGGATAGAACTGCCAACGGGAAAATCCGATGTCTAAGAGATCTGTGAATTTGGGAGGCGGTGGTAAGACCAGGCCGAAGGCGTCCGAAAAGGCCGAGCCGTTGGATACCACTTCAGTCTCCCCGAGGCAAAAGGCCAAGGTGAATAAAAGGGCGGAGATTTGGCAGAATGGCGACATATACTGGTACGCAGGGCTTGTGCTGGCTGCGCTCTTCTCCATCTATCTGCGCATAATCGTGCCCTGGAAGTCTGTCTTCGTCGGCGACAAGGTCATCTTCAGCAGCGAGAGCGATGCCTGGTATCACATGATGCTTGCCAAAGGCACTGTGATAAACCTTCAACGCCTCTGGTTCGACCCCATGACCTATTTTCCCCATGGAACGCCCATTCACTTTGGGCCTTTCAACAGCTGGGCCATCACCATATTCTCCTACATCTTCGGACTGGGCCATCCTAGCATGCATCTCGTTGAGGTGGTTGGAGCATTTCTGCCGGCAGTGCTGGGCGTCCTGCTGGTCTTCCCAGTCTACTTCCTTGGCAAGGAGATCGGCGGCAAGAGCTGCGGCCTTATATCAGCGCTGATTGTGGCCACCCTCCCAGGACAGCTTTTCAACCGAACGGTCCTTGGGTTCACAGATCACCACTCTGCAGAGATCTTCCTCAGCACTCTGACAATGATGTTCATGTTTTTGGCCCTGCGATCGGGAAGGAGCATGACATTTGGGGCGCTGCAGAAGGGATGGGCATCTCTCAAGATGCCACTTCTCTTTGCGATCTTCTCTGGCATCTCCCTGGGCCTTTACATAGATGCCTGGTCTTCAGGTTTCCTTTTTGAGGGCGTGATACTTCTATTCATGCTCTTGCAAAGCATCGTGGACCACATAAAGGGAAGGAGTGTGGAGTATCTGGGCATCATCGGTGCCATAACCTTCCTCGTGGCAACTTTGCTGGTGCTTCCATTTGTGAAGCCATACTACGGTTTCAACCATTACTATTACTCTCTATTCCACCCCACCATTCTAATCTTGGGCGTAGTTGCTGTCCTTTTGTTCTCTGTGCTTTCCACGTTCCTGAGAGAGAAGGACTACAGCAAGTGGTACTATCCTGGTGCGTTGGCGGCTTTAGTCGTCTTGGGCACTTTGTTCCTCTTCCTGGCCCTCCCGCAGTTCATAAATCCTCTGCTCTCAGGGCTCAATATCTTCCAGCAAAAGACAGGCGGGGCAGCGACTGTGGGTGAAGCGTCTCCTTTAATTAGCTATCAGGGCGAGGTCTCATGGATCAGCCTCATGTCCAATTTCCCGGGCTTTGGAAATATCGTCCTTCTCTCGTCCTTCTTCCTGGCTTTAGTTGGCATGGCCCTGATCCTCGTGCGTTACATCAGGAGTCAGAGGCCGTCGGATCTTCTGCTTCTCGTCTGGTCGATCATCCTCTTGGTCATGACACTGGCCCAGAACAGGTTCGCATATTATTACGGCGTGAACGTCGCATTGCTGACGGGATATCTTGCCTTCTGGCTCATGCAAAGAGGAGGAATCAGAGAGCCGGATAGTGGAATTTTGGATACCAAGGACCCTAGGAAGTTCCTGATATCCAATGTGAAGATCATAATATCGGCCATTGTGATCTTCGTGTTCCTCATATATCCGGCTCTTAGCACCAGCCTGTATGTAGCTCATTGGGCAGTTGGCGGTCCGGAGTCGGACTGGATGACGTCCTGTGCGTGGCTGCAGAACAACACGCCGAGCCCTGGAATGGATCTATACGAGAAGTATGAGCGGCCTGCAAGCGGCAAATACGATTATCCGGCTGCGGCCTATGGCATCATGTCCTGGTGGGATTATGGCCATCTCATGGAGACCATCGGCCACAGGATCCCGAATGCCAACCCATTCCAGCAGGGAATTGGAAGCGTCACGGCTGGCACTGCCGGATCTTCGCCTTTCTTCCTATCTGAGAATGAGACGCAAGCGGAGAAGGTGCTTGCAAATCTGGATCTGAATCGCTCTCCATATCTGAACACCAAATATGTGATGATCGATCTGGACATGGCAACTGGCAAGTTCCATGCCATGGCAGCCTGGAGCGGAATTCCCGTCTGGAAGTACATATCTGCTGTCTACCAGCTTCAAGGAGAGCAGCTTGTGCCTGTTCAGATCTATATGGAGCCTTACTTCAGGTCCATGACAGCTCGCCTGTACTTCTTCGATGGCACCGAGGTCGCAGGCGGGGAAGGGGTAGGCCTGGCCTACCGGGGCATGGAGCTTGAGAGCGGTGCCGTGGTCCCTGTTCTGACGAAGTCTCCAAAGATCACAAGCAATTACTCTGAGCTGCAAGCATTCGTCAATGATAGCAGAAAGCAGGGAGACCTGGCTGAGATCGCAGCCACCAGCCCCACAAGTTCCCCCATACCGCTTGAGGCCCTGCAGCATTACAGGCTGGTTCATGAATCTGAGACGCCTGTGACCACCAGTGGCCAAAAGCGCGTCAAGACCTTCGAGCATGTGCCTGGCGCTGTGGTTAAGGGAAAGGCTCCGGCCGGAACCAGGGTCGTGGCCGCTGCAGCCATCATGACCAATGAGAACAGAGCCTTCGTATACCAGCAGTCCAACGTCAGCGACTCTCGCGGCGAGTTCACTCTGGTGCTTCCGTATTCCACAGAAGGGCCGCTAGCCAACGGGACGAACTTCGACACCAGGCCACTTGGACCGTATCAGGTGACGGTGGGCGAGAAGGCCTACGAGGTAAGAGTGCCAGAGGAGTATGTCCTCACAGGATCGGTCATAGAATTATGAGGCTTGAGGAGATGAGCTGGCCCGAGATCGAGGCAGGACTTCTCAGGACAAAGACGGTGATCCTGCCGGTTGGCGCCACAGAGGAGCATGGGCCTCACCTTCCAGTCTTCACTGACACCATTCAGGCCGTGCGGGTGGCAGAGGCTGTTGCAGAGCGGCGCGACATCTTCGTGGCGCCTGCCCTGCAATACGGTGTCTGTCGCAGCACCAGATGGTTTCCAGGCACCATCACAGTGAGCCATGATGCCCTGCGCAACTTCGCAAAGGACCTGCTGCTCTCATTTCATGATAGCGGTTTTCAAAATATCATGGTCCTGACGGGCCACGCAGGGGGCCAGCACATGGCGGCCTTGGAGGAGGCTTGCCAGATGGCTGTAGAAGAGCGAGAGATCCAAGTGAGCCTCGTCTCATTATTCGATCTGATCGAAGCCAAGGCAGTGGAGACTCCAGGAGATGGCCACTCCGGGGAGATCGAGACATCCCTCATGATGAAAATCCGAGGCGATCTGGTGTCAGGTAAGCCTGATGGCCATTTTCCAAACAGGCCCAGGTTTCTGATCCAAAGAGACGTGCGTCACCTCATGGGCAACGGCATCATGGGCGACCCTGCCAAGGCCTCATTGGAGAAGGGTGGGGCCTTCTTTGAGATGGCTGTGCAGGGCGACATCGGGGCTTTAGGGGAGCTGCAGTCCTTTTCCAAACATTCATGTGCAGGTTCGACAGGTTTATAAATGATCAATCTAACCGCAAAAAACGTGCCTGAAAAGACTGCCCGAGCATCCTTTGTGAATCACAGAGTCAGGCTCTTGAAGCCAGGAAGAATAGCTATGGGCATCTTCGGCCATCCAGTCTTTTCTTTCTTTTGATTGCCGGGCGAAGAGAAAATGGCAATTGCTACAAACATCGCCCGGCTGTGGGAGGATAACATGCTATCGGAAAGCGATGCCAGAGTTCTGAGAGCGATATCTGATGGACTTTATGATCCCAAGATCATCGCCGAAAAGCTGAATATGAAGGTTGAGGCTGTTCGGGCCTCTGCGGACGCTTTAGCTGAGAGCGGATTGGTCCGGGTCACCAAATCGGTCCGGGAGGTCTTCTCGCTCACCGCAGAAGGGCAAAGGTATGGTAAGGAGGGCCTTCCAGAGAGGAGGCTTCTGCAGGAGATAGCCTCGGGCAAGCCCATGTCTGAGCTGAAGGACCCGAACATCAAGATCGGCCTTGGCTGGTTGCGCAAAAAGGGCTGGGCAGTGATTCAGGCAGGCGTGATAAAACCCATCGGCACTGCTGCCAAAGGCAAGGATGAGGAGGTCTTGGAGAGCCTGCTGGAAGGAGCCAAGAGCTGTGAGAGTCTGGACAGCAGTGGTCTGGAAGCCCTAAAAAGCCGTGGGCTGGTGTCTTCGAGCAAGGCCAAAGAATGGCGGTACGAGATCACCCCCGAGGGCAGAAGGGTAGCATCCGAGATCGGAGATGCTGAAGCTCAGTCCTTGACGGTCATCGCCTCAGGGATGATAAAAAGCGGAGATTGGGATGGCAGCAACCTCAGATATAATGGCAAGCTTTACCATGCCCGCCCCTACGACGTAACACTCGCCGCAGACAGGATCTACCCAGGCAAGAAGCACCCATACCAAAGGCTCATCGACCGCATGCGAGGGATAATGCTGGAGATGGGCTTCTCCGAGATCAAGGGGCAGGTCGTGCAGTCCAGCTTCTGGAACTTCGATGCTCTCTTCCAGCCGCAGGACCATCCAGCGCGAGAGATGCAGGACACATTTTACCTAGACAGCAAGGCTGAGATACCAGACTACTCTCGGGTCAAGGAGATGCACGAGCATGGCGGAGGCATTGGATCGACGGGCTGGGGCGGCAGCTGGAGCCCTGAAGTTGCCCGCCAAGAGGTGCTGCGCACTCATACCACAGGAGTTACCATCAAGTATCTGGCAGAGCATCCCATGCCGCCTGTCAAGGTCTTCGGCATAGACCGCGTCTACAGGCGCGAGGCCATAGATGCCACGCACACCCCAGAGTTCGAGCAGCTCGAGGGCGTCATCATGGACGAGGGCGTGAGCTTCCGACATCTTCTGGGCTTCTTGAAGGAGTTCTATCTCAAGATGGGCTTTGAGGAGGTCCGCTTCAGGCCAGGATACTTCCCGTACACTGAGCCTTCAGTCGAGCCTGAGGTGTTCATCGATGGCTTGGGCTGGGTGGAGCTGGGTGGAGCGGGCGTATTTCGCAAAGAGGTTACAGCGCCCTTCGGCATAGAGCAGCGCGTGCTGGCATGGGGCCTTGGCGTCTCCCGCGTGGCCATGCTCAAGCTTGGCCTGAAGGACCTGCGACTGCTCTATCAGTCGGACATTCAATGGCTTCGAGAGACACCCCTTTCCATTGAGTCATAGAGGTCTAAGCATGCCGGTAGTCAGACTTTATTACGAGGATATGGAGAGGCTGATAGGAGCCTCCCGCGATACAATCATGAGCAGGATGGCCATGATGGGCGCAGACATTGGAAAAAGGGCCGAATCGGACCATGTGGATGTGGAGTTCTTCCCGGACAGACCCGATCTTTACAGTCCCGAGGGGGTGGCGAGAGCCATGCAGGGTTTCCTGGGGCTGAAGACAGGGCTTGTAAAGTACCCTGTGCAGAAGGGCTCTGTCGTTTTGCAGGTCGAGGAGTCGGTAAAATCCGTGCGGCCCATCATTGGATGTGCAGTGGTGCGGGGCCTGCAGTTCTCCAGCGAAGCGATTGAATCGCTAATGGGCCTTCAAGAGGATCTGCACTGGGGCCTTGGCAGGAACAGGCGCAAGGTTGCCATTGGTGTGCATGACATCTCGCGCGTCAAACCTCCTTTCCGCTATCTAGGGGCCGATCCCGAGAGAAAATTCGTGCCCTTGGACTTCACAGAGGAATTGAGCATGCGGGAGATATTGAAAGAGCATCCAAAGGGCAAGGATTATGGCCACATCCTCGATGGATGTGAGCGCTATCCTCTCATCGTTGATGCGAACGACGATGTGCTATCATTCCCTCCAATCATCAATGGCGATCTGACGCGCGTGACCGATGACACTCACGACCTCTTCATAGACGTCACAGGAACTGACCCAATGGTCTTCAAGGCCCTGAATATCGTAGTGACCTCTCTGGCGGAGCGGGGCGGCAAGATCGAGAGCGTCCTTGTGAAGAGAAGCGAGGGCGATTTCATGTCTCCGAACCTAGAGCCCGCCAGGTGGGTGGTCAGCGCAGATGAGGCCAACCAGCTGATAGGCTTTGACCTGACAGCAGAAGAGCTGGCCGACTGCCTGAAGATGATGCGCTTTGGCGCCCGAGCCGAGGGCTCAATGGTTGAAGTTATGGTTCCAGCTTACAGGGCAGACATAATGCACTCCTGGGATATATTCGAGGATGCTGCCAAGGGCTTTGGCTACGATAAACTCGTGGCAGAACTTCCCAAGACAGTGACAATTGGCAGCGCTCATCCTGCAGAGCTGCGAAGAGAGGAGGTTCGCGAGATCACGATTGGCCTTGGCTACCTGGAGACTATGCCGTTCACGCTCACCAATGAAAAGGTGCATTTCGAATGGATGAGGCGCATGCCAGCTCCTGCAGGCACGACGCGTGTCCTTCATCCCATCAGCGAGCTGCATACCATCCTGCGTACATCTCTGCTCTCCAGCCTGCTGGAGATCTTTGCCATCAACCAGCATCATCCGCTGCCGCAGAGGATCTTTGCAGCCGGTGATGTGGTGGTGGACAAGAAGACCAGGATGCATCTGGCAGCAGCATCCATTCACAGCAGTGCAAGCTTCTCGGAGATAAGATCCATAGCTGACGCAGTTATGCGGGAGATGGGCCTGGGAGATGGGATGAGAATCGTTCCGTCCCAGGACGGTGCATTTCTGCCCGGCAGGGGGGCTGATCTCTTGAAGGATGACCGAAAGGTAGGGCTCTTCGGAGAGCTGCATCCACTCGTCCTTCGAAGCTTCGGACTGGAGCAGCCTGTTGTCGCGCTGGAGATCGAGTGGGGAGAGCTGTGAAAGCAGTTCCCTGGCCTTCTGGCGTTTGCTTTATCTCCTATTATTCATAATATTTAGAGGAGAATTGAGGTATTTAGAGAAGACTTGAGGCTGCCATGAAGGTCCGAGATCTGATGAGCTATCCAATCGTCACAGTGCGTCCGGAGAGCCATGTGCTAGAGGCAATAAAGCGCATGGCTGACGAGAAGAAGGGATGCGTGCTTGTGGCCAGGGATGGCCTTCTCAAGGAATGCTTGGGCATTCTCACCACCAGCCAGATCTTCCAGAAGGTCTTTGCCAGCGGCCTGGATCCGGCAAAGGTGGAGGTATCAGAGGTCATGACCCCTGCGCCGCTGATCACAATTGATCTCAATGCACAATCCCAGGAGGCAGCAGCCCTCATGCTCAAGCATGATATCAGAAGGCTTCCTGTGATAAAGGATGGAACCTTGGTGGGAATAATTACCAGCAAGGATCTGCTGAAGTGTGTAAGTTGAGGTCTTATCTAATGGTGCATCGCTCGTTTCCGCAGCCATGCCTTTCTCAGTTCATCTACCAGCAAGAGTGAAGGCATCCAGGCAAAGAGGAATATCCAGTTGCTGAGGGGAAAGCTTGCAGTTCCAAAAGCCCATTGCAGCTGTGGCACATAGATTACTGCATAAACAATGATCAGCTCTGCAGCAATTCCAACCCAAATGAGAGGGTTTGTGAACATCCCTGCCTTAAGAGAAGACCTCGCTTCAGTCCTCTGGGCAAAGAGGTTTCCTATCTGAGTCGTTACAATTGCTGCCAGTGTCATGGATGTTGCAGCCATGTAAAGCTGGCCACTGGCAGGCAGATCTAAGAACTGTCCCCAGTATCCGTTTGTCCAGAACATGAAGTAAAATGCAGACATGGCAGCCAGACTCTGGATTGCTCCCATGAGGAGGTAGGCGCGAGCCAACATGCTGGCAGTTATGATATGAGCCATGCGACTTCTTGGAGGTCTTTTCATCAGGCCAGGCTCAGGAGGCTCAGCTCCCAAGGCCAGAGCAGGTATGATGTCTGTGCCCAGATCCACTGAGAGGATCTGCATGACATTTAAAGCCAGAGGAATTCTCCCGCCGCTGAAGGCGAATAGGATAAATGGTACCGCCTCCGGGGTATTGCTGGTGAAGATGTATGTGACGAATCTCTTGATATTGGCATAGACCGCCCTGCCCTCCTCGACTGCATTTACGATGGAGGCGAAGTTGTCGTCGGTCAGAATCATATCTGCAGCCTCTTTGGCCACGTCCGTTCCGCTTCCCATGGCCACTCCAATGTCCGCCTTCTTGAGGGCAGGGGCGTCGTTAACCCCGTCTCCAGTGACTGCGACCACATTTTCAGAGTCCTTCAGAACATCGACGACCCGCAGCTTATGCTCGGGAGACACTCTGGCCAATATCACCTCGCCTGCTAGGCATTCTTTCAAAGCCTGGTCGCTCATGGCATCGATGTCCGTCCCGGTCAATACCAGTGGCTGAGATTCGACGATGCCTATGCGTCTGGCTATGCTTTCCGCAGTAAGCCCATAGTCGCCGGTGATCATGATGATCCTGATTCCTGCATTATGGCACTTTTTCACCGCATCCTTCACCTCAGGCCTCGGTGGGTCCATCATGGCTGCCAGGCCGAGGAAGGTCAGATCTCGTTCTACTGTCTCAGGTGTGAGGATACCCTCCTCGGGAAGAGAGCGCATTGCCACAGCCAGAACCCTCAGCCCGCTTTTTGCAAGCTCATCGTTCGCTGCCAGTATTGTTGCTCTGCCTACATCGTCGAGTTTGATTGGAGTGCTTTTTGTCGATATGTATTTGCACAGCTTTAGAGTCTCTATCGGAGAGCCTTTGACATAAGCTACCTGGCCGCCATCTTGCCGATGGACTGTGGTCATGCGTTTGCGCTGAGGATCGAAGTGCAGCTCTAAAAGCCGGGGAGATCTAAGTGACTCAGCATGAAGATCGATCCCTGCCTTAGCAGCTGCGACCAGCAGCGCTGCCTCAGTGGGGTCACCCAAGGCAGTCCATTGACCGGCCTTCTCCTCCAGGTGGGCATTATTACACAGCCCGGCCGCAATCAGCAAATGATGCAGCTCACTCTCCACCGTCTCGGCCCCAACTATCTCTCCCACTGGCGCATATCCGACTCCCGTGACCTCTAGCCTTACACCGTTCACCCAGATATCGCTGACTGTCATCTGGTTCTGGGTTAATGTTCCTGTCTTGTCTGTGCAGATCACTGTGGTCGAGCCTAAAGTCTCCACCACGGAGAGCTTCTTTATTAAAGCGTTCCTGTTTGCCATGCGTTGAACCCCCATGGCCAGTGCCAGAGTGACTGTGGGAAGCAATCCCTCCGGAACAAAGGCCACGATCATGCCTATGGCAAAGATAAAACCGTCCGCAGGCCTCATTCCTGCCATTAGAACGGCTAATAAAAATAAAGCAAAGCCGATGCTTACGGCGATCAAGGTAACCGTACGGGTTACTCTCTCCATCTCCTTTTGCAAGGGGCTCAGCTCCTGGCCCATCGTCTGTGTTAGGGAAGCGATATTGCCAAATTCTGTCTGCATGCCCGTGGCAAAGACCACAGCCACTCCAGAGCCGCTTATAACGCTGGTTCCGGCAAATACGATGTTTGACGGCTCAGCCAGTGCATCATCCGATGAATATGAGGATTTCCGGACCGGCCTGGACTCCCCAGTCAGTGTGGACTGATCCATGCGCAGATTGCTATCCTGGACTAGGCGGGCATCTGCTGATACTCGGTCGCCCTCCTCAAGCAAGATGATATCTCCCGGCACCAGTTCATCTGCCAATATCCTGCATTCATGGCCACTGCGCAGAATCATAGAATAGACTGGCAGCATGTTGGCTAGGGCGAGCATGGCCTTCTCAGCTTTGCGC
>JAUCQD010000217.1 GCA_030372945.1 Methanothrix sp.
GCCAACATGGCCTTCTCAGCCATCTGTTCGGCATGCCTAGTGGCCTCTTCCAGTCGCAGATTCGCTTTTATCAGCTCATTTTCTGTCTGCTTGTACCTTGTGAAATCGCGAATAGACTCAATTGCTCCCACGACAGATGAGCTGCTATCGTACAGCGGAGATGCAATGCACCAGATGAATACATTTTTCCTGCCGAACAGGTTGGAAATCTCAGTCTCTGCGATCAGCTGATTGCCCTTCCTGGAAATAAAGTAATATCTCCTATCGATCTTCGCCTGGTCCATGAAGAGGTAGTCGATGAGGATCGGCCGGCGCTCGCCATAGAATGGGATTGCGTAAGCATAATTGCCCTTACCTATCACCTCTGTCTTTCGCACGCCGGTCATCTCTTCGATGGCACGGTTCCATGCAATGACCTTTCCTTCCCGATCAATAGCGAATGTGGCATCCGGCAGGAAATCGATGATATCGGACATGCGCCTCTCAGACTCGCGCAGAGCATCCATTGCATGCCTATAGCCGGTGATATCAGTTATAGTCCCAAGTAAGCCTATGAACCCTCCGTTTAACCCCTCCATCCTCTGGCCACTTAAATATCCCCAGAAATCTCCTCCATCCCCGCGAAGGTAATGTCTCTGTGTATTGATAGTATCGAGCCTATCCTCCAGCATCGCCCTCAGAGTATTTGCTCCCTCCTCGCGTTCATCAGGATGAACAAAGGCGGTATACGGTGTGCCGATCATGGCCTCCAATGGGCATGCAAACAGTTCAGCCATCCGCCGGTTAGCCTGGACGACCCGCCCTTCGGTGTCAACTATGATTATTCCCGCGCTGGAGGTCTCAAAAATAGTCCTTAACCCAAGCTCGCTCTTTCGCAGGGCTTCGTCGGTATCCTTCTGCTTTGTGATATTGCATGTCGTGCCAAAGACAGTAACCCGGCCATCTCGGTGGGAATAAGCAGAACACGTGGTGCGAGCCCTAATCATAGTGCCGTCTGCCTTTCGCATACGATATTCCACGCTCTTGTCCATTCCTTGCATTCGTATTGCGTCTGAAAGCGCATCCTGGACGGCTGGCAGGTCGTCGGGATGAACATGGGAAAAAAATTTGTCGAAGCTGTCTTTGATGGTGCCATCAGGCAAATTTAGCATCCTGTCCGCGACGGGTGAGATATATGAATCGACATGCTCTCCATTGAGACCGAGATCATAGCGCCATAGGATATCGGATATCATCAAGACCACTTGCTCATAATGGGATTTTCGGTCATCTGCCGCACGCTCAGCATCCAAGAAGCTCTCTTTGACTTGAGTGCGACAATCGAATTTCATGATCATCCTTAAAGAATTGTTTTTTGTTGATACATCTTTCGGATCATTTGTCAGCATTCGATCTCACTGTCTCTCTCCTTTTTTTGAACCTTGATCAGCTCTGCTCCGAAGAGGAAGATCTGGGCAGAGTAGTAGATCCAGAAGAGGAAGACCACCAGGCTGCCTGCAGCTCCATAGGCAGAGCCGAGATCTATCAGGCTCACATAGATCTCAATGACGAAATTGCCGGCTGCAAGCAGCAGAGCAGTTACTGCTGAGCCTGTCAGCACATCCATCCAACCCAACGCCACATCAGAGAGCGTCTTGTAGGTCACGGCGAAGAGCAGTGTGATGAAGAGGAAGGATATCAGGAATGTGATTCCTCGCAGAAGTCCGAGATGGACCGGCAGCTGCTCCTCGATCTGCTTGCCGACGGGCAGCATAACTGCCGTGACAAAAGAAGAGAGGAGGAGCATGAAGGCAACGAATACTATCAGCAAAAATGATTTCAAATAGGATCGGACAGCTCCGGTCACAAAAGGTTTGTCTTCCCGGATGGCCCATATTATATGAAATGCTCTCTTGGTCTGCACGAAGAGGCCAGCTGCTGCCAGGAGCAGTATGATTATGCTCAAGAGCGTGAACCGAAAGGATGCGGCCTGCTCCCTCGCCCTGTCGATGAGCTCATCCGATCCTGGAGCCTGTCGGCCTGCAAGCTCCTGGGCCAGTCC
>JAUCQD010000218.1 GCA_030372945.1 Methanothrix sp.
CAGTGTAACCCTTGAGGTACTGCATTGGACGCCAACCAAGAAGCAACCCTTTTATTTTGTGGCGGCTTTGAGGCTACACAAGGACCTGATCAACTCAATGAATTCTGATACTTGGCACTGACCAGTCCCTAGCCAAACCCACTCCAAATGAAAAGAGGAGATATGAACGGAACGAAATGGTCGAAGACTGAAAAGCAGATCGCACGCCAGGCATACGAGGCTGCCTACACCCGCGAGTGTGCAGAGATCGGGAAGACCGTGCGCAAAATGGCTGCGACGGCCAGCGACCCTTCTGGCCTATGGGAGCTTCATGACTATCTTACGAAAAGACGCCGTGAGATTGATGAGAAGTACGATTATCGTTATTCGCAACTGACTTTAGTCTTCGCAAGATTGATTTATGAAGGATGGCTCAAACCCGAAGACCTCGCAGGCATCTCGAAGGATAAGCTGCAGGAGATTTGCAGGATTGCAGAATTTGCATCCTCAAGCCAATGTGGACAATGAAATCGTGGTAATTGGACAGCATCCTTCAAGGGCAAGTGGAGGATCTCACTTCAGCGTCTTGAACATCCGCACAGCATGCTTTCCTCGCCCGTAGTAATTCTTGACGAGCTCCCTTGCCCGATAACCTGCTTTGTGGTAAAGCTCCATTGCCTCTGGCTTCTCCAGGGCAGCCTCCAGCCTGACGGTTAGCACGCCTTGTGAGCGAAGTTCCTCCTCCAGAGCTTTTATCAGCTCTCTGCCAATTCCGCGCCTGCGGTAAAGAGGATGAACATCAAGCGTGTAGATCGCCCCTCCAGTCCCGCTTGCGTATCCTATGATAAAACCCAAGACCTTTTCTGCGGGCTCGCAAGCCACAAGAGCTACGGAATAACGAATGAGGTAGGCGAACATACCAGGCGGGAAGGCGGTCTCTTCGGGGAAGCAGAGCCCTTCGATCTGCGCAATCTGGGCCAGATCCCCTGGCTCAGCTCTCCGAATTATCATCTCTTCTCTGCAGTCTTCTCTTTAACCTGTCTCATAACGTCCGCATAAGCTCCAAAAACCTCAGGTATCTCGACGGTGCCCACAACATCCACAACGCCAACAGCTGCGATCGTCTTGCCCTCCACTAAGATAGGTGCCACAGAGACTGGAACCCCCCGGTATGCTCCGCTGTCAGGAATGGTGCGAGCAGGCTTTCCGCTTCGGATTACCTCTTCAAGTATGGGACCGCTATAGCTCTTATCCAGGACCTTGCCCTTCTCCACTCGAACGCCTGGAAAATTCGCGCTGCGAAGCGTTACAGGAATCCGGATGGTCTCATTGATCGCAAGGGCGAGCGGAGCCAGGTCCTCGGCCCTGGCATCCTCAAATATCACAAGTCTGGCCATGCAATATAATTAGGCTCTCACTATCAAATAAATCCTGCCCTTTCGGCGCCCTTTTTGAGATGTTCAGATGCCCTTGCGCCTCAGGAGCCTGGCCTGAAATCCATGATACTTTGCAAAGCCTTCTGCATCCTTCTGGCTCAACGTTTGAGAGTCGAAAGAGACCATATCCTGGGCATAAAGGGCATCTGGTGACTGGCGTCCAACTGAGAGAGCATTTCCACAGTAGAGCTTCATCTTGACAGATCCGTTCACCCTCTTTTGAGACTGGTCCACGAAAGCATTCAAATCCGCATACAAAGGATCCTCCACGAGGCCCATGTAGACCATCTCCGACCATGCCTCATCGACCATGATCTTGAACTTCAGCTCCGCCCTGGATAGAACTAGGTGCTCGAGGTCTTTATGTGCTGCGAGGAGGATCGTGGCTGCTGGATGCTCGTAGTTCTCGCGCGCCTTGAGACCGAGGACCCTGTCCTCGACCATATCCGTTCGGCCCACGCCATGCTCTCCTCCGATCCGGTTGAGCTTTTCTATCAGCTCCAGGCCACCCATTCGCACTCCGTCCAAAGAGACTGGAATGCCCAGCTCAAAGCCGATCTCAACTATCTGTGGTGCTCTGTCGCCCCTAGGGGTCTTTGTCCAGCCGTAGATCTCCTCAGGCGGCTCAAAGTATGGATCCTCCAGCTTTCCTCCCTCAATGGAGCGGGACCAGATGTTCTCGTCTATGGACCAGGGCTTGTCCTTGGTAACTGGCACATCTATCCCATGTTCGCGAGCATAATCGATCTCCCACTCGCGGGCCAGGTCCAGCTCCCTCATCGGAGCGATGACGCGGCAGTCCGTAGCCCGAAAGATGGCCTCGAATCGGAGCTGATCGTTGCCACGGCCTGTGCATCCGTGAGCTAAGTTTTTTATGCCTTTCTGCTTTGCGATCTGTACAGCCTTGCTGGCGATGAGGGGCCTTGCAATGGCCGTTCCCAGAACATATCCTTCATAGGAGCCATTGGCTTTGATGAGCGGAAACAGGCATGTTTTGACGAATTCTTCTCTAGCATCGATGGTGTAATGCTCATCAGCCAACTGTTTCGCCCTGAGGTTTCCACGCTCGATGTCCGATCGTGGCTGCCCGACGTCCACAAGAACGGTAACAACCTTATCAAATCCATAGCGCTCTCGCAGGAGCGGTATGCAAACAGATGTATCCAGGCCACCAGAATAGGCCAGTACAACTTCAGACACTGCGGTTCACCGTTCTCGTACAAGAGGTCCGGGCGATTTAACTTTATCTCTTTCCCCCTTGGGCGATAACTCTATAACTGCTGTGGAAAAACGAGGACATGATGACCCAGCTTATCAAGACTGCCGCCCTCAGCGTAGACTTCGAACGGGATGCGATGGCGCTTAAGGCTCACGGGGCTCTGGCTTCAATGCTCCAGCCTGTGATAAAGATGGCAAATCAGAGGCTGGCAGAGGAGAAGCCTGCCCAGGTTCGTCTGAAGGACGTCGTTGCCAGCACATGGCTGCCTCCCATTCCCAGCGGGCCTTTCAAGAGGCTTTTGCTCAACGAGGCGCACATAGCAATTGGGCGACCTGTGCCTCAGACAGTCTCCATCGAGGTCACGAGGCAGTGCAAAGCCAAGTGCGAACACTGCCTGATAAAGGAGGGCGAGGGCGAGCTGAGCCATGAAGAAATCCTGCGCGTCATCGACGAGGCCCTAGAGATGGGCGCTTGCATCATCACCTTCACAGAGGGAGATCCTCTTTTGCGAGAGGATATATTCGAGCTTGTCCGGCACGTCGATCCGGAGAAGGCTGTGGTCAACCTTTTCACGCCCGGCTTGGAGATGACCGTCGAAAAGGCGGTCAAGCTCAGAGAGGCTGGGCTTTATAATCTGATCGTAGGCGTCTACAGCACCAATCCCAAAGTACATGACAGTGTGCGTGGTGTGGCTGGGGCTTTTGCCAAGGCCATCGATGCCATCAAGATTGCTCTGAATACAGGCCTTATGGTTACCATGTCTTGCCATGTGCTCTCTGGACAAGTGGACAGGATACTGGATCTCTACAAACTTGCCACAGAGCTCGGCGTGCAAGAGCTGTCCGTATGGGAGGGCATCCCAAAGACGGCTCAAGAGCGTCTAACTCAGATAGAGCATGAGAAGATCATCGATATCTACAGGAAGATAAACTCAACTGCAGGAGGGCCTCGCCTGTTTGCCAACACGTACTTCGAAGGACAGTTGCTGGGTTGCATGGCTGGGAGAAGGTGGATGCACATCGGCGTTGATGGCGGCGTCAGAGGTTGTCCTTATCTGCCAGATGGCCTTGCCAATATCCGTGAAACCAATCTCAAGGATGCATGGAAGGCCTTGAGAAAATCCGGCAAGTTCGATGGCCTCGTCTGCACATGCCCTGCCCAGAGCCTCTTTAGTTCTTGAATATAAGTTATGGAAAATTATTAGTATAGATATGGGCTTTATCACTCATGAGGTAGGACATGGGTTTCATCAGTAGCTTCAAGAATAGTCTTGGAGCCTGGATCAAGAGCATATTCAAGAAGAAGAGGGCCAAGATTGGGATCTACGGGCCGCCTAACGCTGGCAAGACCACCCTGGCCAAGAGAATAGTCCATGACTGGAGTGGAGACGATGATTTTGGAAATGTATCGCATATTCCACATGAGACGCGCAGGGCTATGAGGAAGGAGGGCGTTGTGATCAATGCCAATGGCTCGAGCATCGAGCTGGATATAGTGGATACGCCTGGCATGGCCACGAAGATCGATTTCAAGGAGTTTATGGCCTTCGGGCTCTCAGAGGCAGAATCCAAAAAGAGGGCTAAGGAAGCTACTGAAGGCGTTATCGAGGCCATCAAGTGGCTTGATGACCTGGATGGCGTGCTGCTGGTCATGGATTCTACCGAGGACCCATACACTCAGGTCAACGTGACGGTAATTGGCAACATGGAGGCCAGGAAGCTCCCGCTTCTCATCGTTGCCAATAAGATGGATCTGCCCAACGCCTCACCTGACCGAATCAAGGCCGCCTTCCCGCAGCATGCAATGGTGCAGATCTCGGCTCTGGAAGGATCGAATATAGACGACCTGTATAAGGCTATAGCCATTAATTTCGGGTGATCTTGATGAGAGAAGTGCAGATGGACCTCATCTCCGGGGAGAAGCTGGAGAAAATGACCTCCATGGAGAAGATCAGGCTCATCCTGGACAAGGTCAAGACAGGTAGGATTGTGGTACTGGAGAGCGGGCTGACGCCCGATGAGGAGGTTCGCCTGATCGAGATGACCATGACTGAGATCAGGGTAGACGAGTTCTCAGGAATCGAGATCGAGAGTTACCCATCCAAGAAGGAAGGATCATTCTTCGATAAAATCTTTGGAAGATCTATCAAAGGCAGGATGACTGTCATAGGGCCAGCCAACCAGATTCGGACCATTGAAAAGGACAAATACCAGATCAGCACCAAGGTCTCTGTAGGGGATTAGATGCCTCATATCTGCACTCGCTGCAATAATGTCTTTGAGTCTGGAGAGGATATCCTCAAAGGCTGCCCTGTCTGCGGCTGGAAGAAGTTCATGTTCGCACGCAGGCGGCCTATGGAGGATGATGCCACTCGGCCTCAGCCAGAGCAGATCATAACAAAGGCTATGGGCGTGAAGGTTCCCCCGAGAGCTCAGCAAAAAGGAGAACCTGACTTATCTGACGTCGATGAGAGGGCTTCAGAAGGCAAGAAGCTGGAGAGCATCAAGATAACTGCGCCGGGGACCTATGAGCTGAATTTGCCGTCCCTGTTTGAGCGGGACGAGTTGATCATGGCGGTAAAGGAAGGAACTTATTTTATCGATCTGTCATCTGCATTCAGAAAGGGCAGGAAGGATTGAAAGATCAATCCCGAACAACTCTTATCTCGATCTCTTTCCAATCCCCGCCAACGCCCCTCAGCGACTGGGCCATGGCCACAGCGACGTTGCCCATGAAATCCTGCGGGAATGCACTAAGTGGAATGGCCTTATCATCAACCTTCAGCTCGACTAACATTTCAGCCTCTTTTGGGCTCTTTCAAGGCCTTAAGCTCCTCCAAATATCGCTATTGGTGGAGTGTACACAGTTGGATTGGCTGATATTGCTTGAGGCAGAGTGAAGACTGTGCCAGCTTCAGTGGTAACATTAGTGTTCTTGACCGAGAACATGGGCGTGACAGTAATAGGTGTTGGGCCCTTGATCAGAGTTGCAGAGACCTTTGATTGAACCTTTTTCCCCAATGTGCTGAGATCCAGAACATTGCTCTCCACATTCCCTCCAAGGGTTGTAGGAGCGATGGTCGGCATTGTCGGCGATACCTGAGGCAGTGCAATGGTCTGCTTAGTGGTATTCTTGTTTAAAGTGCTCAGGTCCAGGACGCCCACGGCATTTGACACGCCCGCCAGGAGAACTAATACAACAAAGATTGTGAGAATCAACTTCATTTCATGAACCTCCTTTCTCTAATGGGTATGTGCTTTAACCCCGCTTTTCTGTTTGGTGAGGTTTAACCATTTATTCCTTTTGCTGGCATTTTGAATCGATTGCTTATGCGCGATATGTCCTAAAACACGTCGCTATCTATGTCCAATTCGCTTTGCTCAGCATCAATTTTTGTATTAAATAATTAAATTAAATAGGCACTCATCACCATGTCGGACTTTATTGATTGTTGAAAAAACATGTCATTAGGTCAAATAATAAGATACAAAGATTTATTAACTTAATTAAAAACGAAAAATTGATATATAATGACGTATGTGGATAGTTCGGCGAAGAGTGGCTTTGGGAAGGTTGCATGGCATGTTCTTCTCAATGCACCCCCGATGTCTTCGCCTTTATCCTTTTAGCCTTCTCCTTTTGGTTGTGACATTCTCCCCGCCCTGAATGCGGGCCTTTCGCCCCTCCTAGCGTCCCAGGTGAGATAAAAATATTCAAGCAGATTTTGCGAAGGCTTTGAGGGCCTCCGCGAATTTGCTGCCGCTGTTTGTACTTTTCATGCAATCTAACTCAGAGCAAGGGGTTTTCCAGGTGGGCTTGTTCCTGAAGATTATCTTTCTGTTGATCTCGAAAGACCCCAGATACTCTTCGTGCTCTTTCAGGCTCTTTTGGCCAGGAGCTATCTGTTTGGCGTCGATTAGATAGAAGCCAGTGAAGTTGTCTGCAGTCTTGAATTCAGCAGTCTTTTTGTCTGACCCCGTCTGCAAATTGAAACTCTGGCTCTTGAACTCCATCTGCTGCACATCATAGCTCTGCTGCAGCTTGGCGCCTACGCCTCCAAAGATGGCTGAGCTTTTGAAGCTCTCAGTTCCAATCAGGGCGTCGCCCGGAAGGACTGCATTGTAGTTGTCTATGGCATCCTGTTCCTCAAAGGTTGGGTTTTTGCCCTTGGACTGATCTACAAGATACTCGTTCTTCACAAGGGCGTCCACCGTCCCGCTGAACAGTATCTCTTTGTCTGACCTGATTCCAGAATTCATTGAGTGCAAATTTTTGTCGAGCTGGAGCTGTCCTGTCCCAGTTATGGCAGTCTCAGAGGCATAATCCAAATCCTGCACATAGAAGTATCCCGCTCCTGAACTGGATCTACAGCACTTTGCGGACGCATCCACTGTGAAATCGTATCGTCCTGCAACAGCCGACACGTCTGGTGTGACCAGAAGCTTCTCTGAGCGCGTGCCGCCTGGTGGGATCTGCAGGCTTTTGACTGTCCAGTCGAACCATTCTGGCGGGCAGTTTTCAGAGCTTACGCAGATCTCTGATTGCAGAGATGACGAACCTTCGTTCTTCACGCTGACCAAAAACTCCAGTGTCTTTCCCTGTGTTACATACCTCGCGTCTTTCTCCTCCTCGCTTGAACTTGCCTTTGGCCCAACGAGGCCTACGGTGACCTTTAAGCTATCCTTGGGTTCAGGGCAGGGGCTGGGAAGATACAGTGATGTAGACTCAAGCGGCCAGACGCCATTCATATCATTGCCGGACTCTCCAAGGTCCTCAACAGTGGCCGAGGCCACATATGCCAGAAAAATCAGTATCAGCAAAAATTTCTTCATATTAGCCCCCTAAAGGTAAAAAAGAGACTGCTGGGCCGAATTCGGCCTAGCAGTCTATGCCCATACAGGGCGGATTTATCTTGTCAGGCACGGGATTCTCATGGAACTTGATTGTCTTCTCGGCCTCAAATGTTCCTGTGAACATCTCGTGGGCCTTGATGTCCTTGTAGAATATCTTGTGCCACGTCGCATCGGTGCCCCATGTGCCGTTGAAGCTGTTCTTGGTCTCAATGCCTATCAGGTGCGATGGGATGTACTCTGCCGGAGCACTATCACGCGCGTCGGTGGTCATTAGTTGATTGACAAGAGTTGTGTTCCGCCCAGCATTCTTGAGCTCCTTTGCGAGATTTTCCGGGCTGACGTTGCCATGGCCATGGTAGGGTGTCGTTGAGGCAAAGAATGCAGTCTCATCCTTCTCCATCTCGTTTACTGAGAACATCTCCTGGACATTTGCGCCGATGCCGCCATAGAATTCCTTGGAGTGCAGATACTTTCCACCGGTAAGAGGTGTCGCACCCGAGTAGGTCATCTTGGTGGTCTCTACGAGATTGAAACCTGCCTCCTTGCTGTTATTGACGGAGTTTATCGTCCTGTTGAGCTTCTCTGGATTTTGCGAGTAAGCATGCTCAGAGTCAAGCTCAATGTCACCGTCTCCGGCCATTGTGTTGTAGTACTCGAGAGCTATCTTTTTATCGACAATGGACGTGCTGACATCGATAACCCCTGTTCCAGCAACCTTTTGGTTTTCGCAGAACTGCTCATACTGCACTGGTGGTACCAGTGGTGGATTTGCTAACACCGTGCCGCAACCGCTTATGAGGGCAATTGCTAGCACCGCTGCTACTATTACTACTCCCTTCATTTCTTCATTCGCCCCCTTTTCATTAAATGGCAAATTTTAAGCTTTTTCGCCAAATCAGCGAATTTAAGCC
>JAUCQD010000219.1 GCA_030372945.1 Methanothrix sp.
GACTTTTATCTGACTATTTTAAAATAAGAGGTGTCTTTATATGCAAAATGTTGATACCACTAAATATGTAATTTACGCGGACATAACAGCAGAGGGGATAGTGGAGCGGCCAGACGTGGTCGGTGCCATTTTCGGTCAGACCGAAGGTCTCCTCGGGAGCGACCTCGATCTTCGAGATCTGCAAAAAACTGGGAGACTTGGTAGGATAGACGTTCAAATAACGTCGAGCGCTGGCAAGTCCAGTGGCACCATCTCCATTCCCTCCAGTTTCGACAAGGTAGAGACTGCTATCCTGGCCGCAGCTCTGGAGACAATCGATCGCGTGGGACCGTGCATTGCTCGCATTGCCATCAATCGCATAGAGGACGTCAGGGCCTCCAAGAGAAAGTATGTGATAGATCGGGCCAAGCGCATCCTTGTTGAGATGTTCGACGAGAACATCCTTGAGACAGAGGAGATCACCGAGGAGATAAAGCAATCTGTGCGCGTTGAGGAGATAACGCACCTGGGGAAGGACAGCCTCCCCGCAGGCCCAAATGTGCTGGACTCTGATGCCATTCTTGTGGTAGAAGGCAGGGCAGATGTTCTCAATCTGCTCAAGTACGGCATAAAGAATGCTGTGGCTGTGGGCGGAACCAATGTGCCCCCAACGATTGCAGATCTATGTGCCAAGAAAGTTGTCACTGCTTTTACAGATGGCGACAGAGGGGGCGAGCTCATCATCAAAGAGCTGCTTCAGGTTGCTGACATCGATTTTGTGGCCAGGGCTCCTGAGGGCAAGAGCGTTGAGGATATGACCCAGAAGGAGATCGTTCGGGCGTTACGCCAGAAGATCCCCGTGGAACAAGTGCTGGATCTATATAAGATCAAGAGCCAGCCCAAGAAGCGGCGCGATCTCACAACCAAGAGAAAAAGCCTCATCCGCGAGAAGCCTCTTTGCATCAAAAATGCTGCTGAGAGAGCTGAGGCCATTGCACCGCGCCGGATCGTTCCTCGCGAGGTCGTACCAAGAGCCGTTCCAGGAGCCACCCAAGAGGTCGAAGAGATCCCGATATCTGCCACAGCTCCTGAACCTGCCCCTGAGCCAGAGAGAGAGTGGTTCAGGCAGCATGTGGATGAGCTTGACGGCACCCTCTCTGCAAGGCTGATGGACAGGAATCACAACGTACTGCGGGAGGTAGCTGTGCGTGATCTGGCCAGAGAGCTGAAAGAGTCCAATGGAGATGTCAACGGCGTGATCTTCGATGGCGTGGTTACACAGCGCATCCTGGATATCGCAGCAGAGAAGGGGCTCGAGTACCTCATAGGAGCGAAATTGGGCAACATCGCCAAGAGCCCTGTATGTGTCAGGGTCCTAACCAAAGAGGCGTGAGCATCTAATCTTTTTTCATCCTGGATCTTTTGGGGTTAAATGGAGTTCAAACAGTGCATTGTGGTTCGCGAGGACCTGAAGCTTTCATCGGGCAAGCTGGCAGTGCAGGTGGCCCATGCTGCTGTGATGGCGTTGGAGAGAGCTGAGAGGATGGACAAGTCCACAGTGGCAGACTGGAAGGCGGAAGGCCAGAAGAAGGTGGTCCTAAAAGTATCAGGCGTGCCGGACCTTTTCAGAATCAGGGAGGACGCAGAGAGGGCCGGAATTCCCAGTGCCATTGTGGCCGATGCAGGCCTGACAGAGATCCCACCCGGGACGATCACCGCTTTAGGTCTTGGACCTGCACCCAGCAAGCAGATGGACAAAGTTACGGGCAGGCTAAAGCTGGTCTGATATTTTTGAGGCAAGATGTTGGTTGCAACAGATCTGGATCGGGCCCTGGGAATGGATTACTACGCCACAGAAACTCCAGGATGCGGAGGCGTCATTCGCAGCAGTCCAGAGGACTTTTGGGTCGAAGAGGTCTATGAGGACCTCAGGTACGAGGGCGGAAGGTATCTCATCTTGGAGCTGGAGAAGAAGAACTGGGATACTCATCACCTCGTTCGTGAGATGTCCAGGCAGCTTCGCATCAGCCAAAAGAGAATCAGCTGGGCAGGAACCAAGGACAAGCGTGCGGTAAGCAGACAGCGCATCAGCATCATGAACCTGGACGAATCTGAGCTGAAGAACATCACACTGCCAGATCTGAAGATAAAGGTGCTGGGCAGGTCCAACCGTTCTGTGGGCCTGGGGGATCTCCTGGGAAATAGGTTCAAGATTGCCATTCGTGATCTGACCTGTCCCGAGCCGGAGAGCCGTCTTGATGGCATCACCCAGGAGATCATGCGTCTGAATGGAGTTCCAAATTATTTTGGTGTGCAGAGGTTCGGGGATACAAGGCCTGTGACTCATAAGGTGGGCGAGGCTCTGGTGCGGGGCGACATTGAGGGTGCTGTCTTCACCTATCTTGCATTGCCCTTCCCAGGAGAGCCTGAGAGGACGAGGGAGGCGCGCGAGCAGCTCTGGCAGAGCCATGACGTCTCTTCGGCCCTCAAGAGCTTTCCTGGTTATTTGCACCACGAGCTGGCCATGCTGAACTATCTGGTCGAGCATCCCAGGGACTATGCACACGCATTCGATGTTCTGTCCCTCAATCTGAGACGCTTATTCGTTCATGCCTACCAGTCATATCTCTTCAACAAGATTCTCAGCAAGAGGCTAGAGGCGGGCCTGCCGCTTGACAGAGCTGTAAAAGGGGATGTGGTATGCTTCTCGAAGGGCTGTCAGCCTGACATCGACAGGCTCCAGCCAGTGACTTCAGAGAACCTGGCTGCTGTAAATCGTCTGGCCGAGCGCAGTCGGGCCTTTGTCACACTGCCACTGATCGGCTTTGAGGCCGACCTTGCAAAAGGAGCAGAAGGTGAAATAGAGAATGCAATTCTGCGGGAGCAGGGAGTGGCCCCTCAGGACTTTCGAATTGAGGCCAACCCTGAGCTTGGCTCGCGAGGAACAAGACGCGCTGCCCTGTTGAGAGTCTCTCCCACCATCACATGCGAGGGCAGTTGTGCAATACTGGATTTCTTCCTGCCCAAAGGTGCATATGCCACTGTGATATTGCGGGAGTACACCAAGGGCGTTACTGTTATCCCCAAGGAAGCCGGAGGGCTTGAAACGTGCAACTAGAACTGGATGATCCATATGTGGTTGTCTACAGGCAGATTCATGCGATAGTCGATGCAGATGGGAGACGGGTAGAGCTCCTCGAGCGCTCCAACTGCTATGGCGGATCTGCCTGGGCTCAGTATCATTACTCAAAAGGACCGCTGGTGATCAGTGCCCGCAACCTAGGCGATTGGTTCCGCTACATGATATCGCCGGGACACGTCGATCTGGATCTGATCTCATCCAGAAGATCTGCCGGGATCGAGTCCGTTCATGTGTTAGGCGATGAGGTAGAGGTAACTTATGCAGGCCTGGGTGGTGGTGGCGTGGGAGCAACTCTCTCCCGGGCCAAGGCAGGAGATGTCCTTCGCTATAGCGTCACAGAGTGTGGCGGCGGCAGGATCGCTCGTGGAACGCTTGTTTTGCCAAGGAGAGAGCGAATGATCATTGGCGTGGATGATACCGACTCCAAGACGACTGGAGCTACCTGGACGTTGATTCATAACATCGCCACCAAGGTTGACAGTCTCGAAGCGCGCTATATCTCTCATTCTCTGGTCCAGCTCTTTCCCGTTCCGACAAAGACCCAAAACTGCGTCTCCACTGTGGTGGAGTTCGCATGCCTTCCCGGAAAAGCTGAGGGAATGCTAGCGAACTTCGAGGCACTGCTAAGGAGATATTCGGTCTCAGATGAGACTGGCATGGCGGTCTTCAGGAATTTCGATCCTTCTGCTCTTATGCCCTATGCCCAAAGGTGTAAGCATGAACGAGTTTTGTACGGGGATGCTCTCGATGCTGCGCGCGATGCAGGCGTGCAGATCATCATGGATGGCCAGGGATTGATTGGAGCCGTGGCTGCAATAGCGTACTGTGCCCAGCCTGACAGGTCCGTTGTTCCGGGATCGCTATGAATGGCCTTGAGGCTTTACAGTTAGCAGTTCATGATGCTGGCGTAAAAGCATTGAACTACGTTCCAGGCTACCCAATAACCGAGCTTGCCGAAGCTCTTGATGCTCAAATATCAGTCAATGAGAAGGTGGCCCTTGAGATCGCTCTAGGAACCTCGGCCACAGGAATGCGAGCAATGGTCCTGGTCAAGCAGATGGGAATGAACATCCTGGCCGATCCTCTGGTGATCTCAGCAACACATACAATTGGCTCAGGCATCGTGATAATTGCAGGTGATGATCTGGGGCCCAAAGGCTCCCAAGCGGAGATGGACAGCCGGATCTTCGGGCAGTTGGCTGAGCTGCCGGTGCTCGATCCCAGGAACCCAGCGGCATTGCACGGCTCCATTCTGGAGGCCTACAATCTCTCAGAGTGGCTTCGAATTCCCGTCATAGTCCGAGTAACAGCGCGCCTTCTGGCAGCCAAGTCTTCTCCCATCAGGTCTATGCCTTCTTGGGGCTCTGGCCAGGAGTTCGAGCGAATCGGCTGGGAGCTGACAGTCAGAGGCAGGTTACAGAAGCACCGTGACAGGATTGCTGCCTTTGCAGCACAGGCCTCGGAGTCCACCACCCAGAACTGCCTGCAGGTATCAGGAGATGTTGGGATCGTCGCCAGCGGTTATCCAGCTGCTCTTGCCGAAGGCCTGGGAGTGTCGACACTCCTCGTTGGCTATGCCCATCCGCTGCCCTGGATGCTGATGCGCCGATTCATCGAGGGCCACCGCCAAATCCTGGTGGCTGAGGAGCCGGGACCATTCATAGAATCGCAGCTTCGCATCAGCCCTAAGATCAAGGGAAAGCTCACAGGCCATCTGCCATTCGGACCACTGGAGAGGGCAGACCTCATCAATGCGCTGGAGACCATTGACAGAAAGCAGGAATCGATGCCTCAGATTTACGAGAGCGCAGCAGAACGGGGTTACCAGGGGATCTGCGAGGACTGTCCATTCAGCTCGCTATTTTGGGCCCTGGCATCCCTCGACGTACCAGTGGCCGGAGACGCTGGTTGCGCAATTCGCGCAGCTCGCGAGCCTTACGAGTCGGTGGACATGGTATACGGCCTTGGGTCGTCAATTGGCGTGGCCTCAGGCTTTCGGAAAAAGGGTGTGGCGGTAGTGGGCGACTTTGCGCTCGCGCACTCCGGCTTGCAGGGATTGATCAATGCTGTCTGGCAGAAGCGCTATGTTTTGGTAGTAGTCCTCAAGAACGACCTGGCGGCGATGACTGGTGGCCAGGAGGTGCCGGATTTGACGCGTTTGCTAGAGGCGCTGGTGCCAACGCGCTACATCGAGCTTCCTGCCTCAGAGGATGAGATCAAGCGGCTTCTTGCGGCTGAGCTAGAGAGGACAGGGACATCGGCAATCGTGGCCAAGGGCAAATGTACGAAGCATAAAATCAGATGACAGAGGCGGATAAATGGAGTACGTTCTTTACCCTAAGTCAGAGATTGATGACAGGATAAAAAGGCTTCAATCGAGGATGGTCGAGATGGACGGGGCCATTCTACTGCAGTCTGTGGATATGTGCTACTTCTCAGGCACCGCTCAGGACGGACTGGTCTACATTCCCAGAGATGGGGAGCCGGTGGTGATGATGAAAAAGAGCCTGGAGAGAGCCAGGCAGGAGTCTCCACTGGAGGTCCGGCCTCTCAAGAGCATGAGAAACCTGAGATCCGATCTGGACGTGCCTTCGGGCGCAACCATAGGTCTTGAGATGGATGTGCTCCCCTGCAATTTCTACTTCAGGGTGTCTGGCGCCCTAAAAGAATCCAAGTTCGTAGATGTCTCAGAGACGATCAGACACATCCGCTCTGTGAAGTCCGATTTCGAGATCGGACTGATTCGAGAGGCTGCCAGGATTCTGGAAGACGGGTTTGCATCAATTCCCGATTATCTCGAAGAGGGGATGACAGAGGTGGATTTGATGTGCCGCTTGGAATCGTTTATGCGCTCCATGGGGCATCAAGGTTCCTTGCGCTTCCGCCGCTTCAACAGCATCGTTCCACTGGGGCATGTCATGTCAGGCCCAGATGCTGCCTTCCCCAGCTTTCTGGCCTCGCCTACGGGAGGCAGAGGCACGTCCCTTCTCTTTCCCCAGGGCGCTGGATTTCGGAAGATCAAGCGAAATGAGCCTGTATTCGTGGATACTGTCGGGATCTACAATGGCTATATCGCAGACGCTACCAGGATATTTTCCATAGGCAAGCTTGATGTGGAGCTGGAGGATGCCTACTATGCTGCACTGCAAGTGGAGGAAGCCCTAGCACGAGAGCTTCATCGCGGCAAGAGCGGAGGGGAGCTTTTTGAGCTTTCGGAAGCCCAAGGCGCGAGATTGGGCTATAGCAACTACCTTGGAGGCCCGCCTGGCAACAAATGCGGCTTCGTGGGCCATGGGGTAGGCATGGAGCTGGATGAGTATCCGGTAATAGGCCCGCTTGACCACATGATCTTGGAGAACATGACCATCGCAATAGAGCCCAAAATGATCTATCCAGACAAAGGGGTGTTGGGGGTCGAAGACACCTACTTGACCACTGCGAGTGGAGCTAGCAGGATGACCAAGATCTCACAAGAGCTCTGGCAGGTGTGAAGAATTGGCTTGAGTGCAGGGCGGCGCTGGATTTGCCCAGAGCCTTTCTATACTTTGCATGCCTAATTGTATTACTATGATAGTAGCAGACTTCTCCACCATTCCCATGGGCTCGGGAACCAGCGCTTCCAGGTACGTGAGTGCCGTTTATGATGTGTTGAAAGAATGTAACGTCAAGTACGTCCCAGGACCCATGTCTACAGCATTGGAGGTCGACAGCTTTGAGCAGCTCTTTGAGATCCTCGAAAAGGCCAACAAAAAATTGGCACAGATGGGGGTTCTGAGGATAATCACAACAGTTCACATCGATTACCGCATCGATCGGGATATCTCCATTGAGTCCAAACTTAGGATCAGCAAAATGTCCTAGTCCTTCCTGAATACTTTTCTTCTATCTTCGTTTTATCATGAGATTTAAACGTGAATCGCCTTCCCATATGGTTAAATAGTTCACATGATCTATTTGGTCTCATATAACGCAGTGTCAGTAAAAGAGGGGTCTTGGGATGTCAGAGGCAAGAGAAGAGACAACCGGGGCGATCGATCGGTCGGTGCTGGCCAGCCTCCGGGAGTTGCAAGTGAGTGGGGAACCAGACATAGTTGCAGAAGTGGGCGGCCTTTTCATAGAGCACGCACCTGGGAAGATATCTGCAATTGAGCAAGCTGTGGAAAAGAAGGACGCAAAGGGTCTGCAAGTGGCAGCCCATAGCCTGAAGTCAAGCAGCGCTTACGTGGGAGGCATGCGTCTGTCGGCTATCTGCAAAGAGCTGGAGCAGATAGGTCGTTCCGGGGTCCTGGATGGTGCTAAAGAAAGGGCACAAATGCTGAGGGCCGAGTTCGCACGCGTTGTAGCAGGCCTGGAGGAGGAGATTAAATCCGCCAAAGGTCGATAGGCCTGCCTTGGCCAGGCTTCTGTCGTTTACACAAATCTTTATATTCAATATAGTTCATAAAGGTTTGGGGGGAATGGGATGGAGTTTCGGCATGAGTGCTACATTCTGAAAGCGTTTCTGGCTGCTGGCCTCCTGTCTTTGATGATGATGGTTCTCGCAATGGGCCTAATTCAGCTCTTCCGTTACGGGCCGCCCCTTCCCATATCCATCATTCTCATACTTGCAGCTGTCACTTTTGTCCTCTCAGCATCATTTTTCGAGCGATACGAGGTTGGCTCGATCATGTGGTCAATGCTGGTGTCGCTAATCGGAACTCTGATGTTAACCCTGCTCTCTGGCGGCATAATCTACACATTCTCCTCCAATGAGCAGTCATGGGAGGAGATGCTCTCAGGCCTTGCCGTCTGCATGATAGTGGCCATGACGCTTCTCAATTATCTGAAACGCAGCTTGGGCGAGATCGAATACTAGGAGAAATACTCGATCTAGGTAGAAATACTAGATAGAGTTCTAATACTTGCAGCAATACTAGCAATTTTTCAATGCCAATGACTATGGTGGACTCCTTCGGACGGAAGGTCACGGGCCTGCGCATAGCCCTAACCCACCGCTGCAACTTGAAATGCATATACTGTCATCACG
>JAUCQD010000220.1 GCA_030372945.1 Methanothrix sp.
CGAACAGCCTTTGGCCTTGGCGGTGAGGATGAAAGACTCACCCATGAGGGACACAATGGTGTTTCTGGTCAAAAGATAGACTCCCCCAAGCTGAACCAGGACCAAAGAGGACAGCGGAAGTGCCAAGTGTCCGATAACATCTTTAAGATATTCAAAGCCCTCGAGCCCTGCATAAGGTGTGATCGCCCCGGATAGCGGTGCAATTCCCAGGGCAACTCCGAAGAGGAGAAGCAAGAGAATGCCGATGAAGAAATCAGGAAAGCCGCTTAAGAACATCAGGCTCGCTACGATGCAGCGATCGAGAAGCTCCCCTCGCCTGTAGCCTGATTCGATCCCCAGGATTATGCCCAGGGCTGTGGCTATCACAAGGGCAAGGCCTGTCAGGAGCAGTGTCCAAGGAAGGGCGCCCATGATGACGCTTGAAACCTGATCTTTATAATAATAAGAATATCCAAGATCGCCGTGCAAGAGGCCTATGATGTAGGCTTGAAGCTGATCGATCCAGGAGCGATCCAGTGCAAATTCCTTGATTAGAGACCTCTCCATCTCAGGCGTCATGGCCACAAGAGCTTCATCACCATAGATGGCATGAAGCGGATCGCCTGGCATCAGCCGGGGAAGGATGAAGTTCAGGGCAAATATCGCGGCCAGAGCTATGATATAGTTGAGAATGCTGCCCCTGCCAAATTGCTCTCTCTTCATCTGCCGACTATGCTCCTTTTGTCGATGGGCACTCTTCGGTCATTCATCTCCAAAGGCATCTTGCCAGGCGATCTTCGCCTGAGGCAGACAGTCCATCTCAGCCGAGTAGGGCTTGATGTCCAGCAGGATGGAGCCGTCCAGGGCATCCATGCCCTTCACCTTGAGCCTATTGCCCTCGACCTCCAAGAGCTCGACGATGTCCAGTGCAATGGGGTTGGGCCTGTTTGGGGAGCGCGTGGCAAATACCCCATGCTCTCGACCATCGTGTGGAGGCACAGCAGTCAGCCTGCTTCTATCCCCCAGGTGCAGCCAGAATAGGACGAATAAGTGCGTGCACTGCTCGATGTCCATGAGGCCTGTGAGGTACTCAGAAAAGACCTCAATCACACAGACCTCAGAAGATAGCCTGCCCTGTCGAGGGATGTCCTCGAGCCTCTTGTAGGGAGTATGTATCACCCCAATTGGCACGAGAGTCATAAGATGTATTTCTTCTGTCAATTTAGCCATCACCATTGTGTTTAATTCGCTTGAATGGTTAAGATATGTTATTAATACTTTTTGAAATCAGTTTCAAGATCAGACTCCGTCAGAGCTAAAAAAAGTCACCGCGGCTAAAATAGCTGCGGTGACGGACATACCCTTTAGACGAAAGCCATTTTGTTCAGAGCGATTGGCACGCCGCTTCCCACGCCTCCATAGGTGTAGTAGAAGCTGACCTTATCGTTCGACGCCCAGAAGGAGTCGGTGTAGTAAATTGGCAGAGCTGGCAGGTCGCGTGCAAGAGCCTCCTGGATCTGGAAGACCAGCTCTTTGCGCTTCTCAGGATCGGTCTCAGCGTCTGCCTTGTCAAACAGCTCATTCAGCTCAGAGTCTTCTTTGTAGCCTGCGCTATTGAATCCTGTGCCAATGACTGTCCTCTTCAGGATGGCTGGATCTCCGCCCATGCCACCATGGCCGCTCAGAGCTAAATCGAAGTTCCAGCCGTTGACCTGGCTGTCCAGGGTCTTTGCATCCACGCTGCGTAAAGTGATCCGGATCCCGGCCTTGTCAAGCTGCTTTTTGATCAGCTCGCCGATGTTAGCATTCGAAGCGCTGACCAGCAGTTCGATCTCTTCAGGCTTGCTGACCTTTGTGTAATACTGGTTTCCTTCTTTTTTCTCGTATCCCAGCTTCTCTAGAAGCTCTCCGGCCTTGGCGGGATCATATGCATACTGCTCCTGGTTTGGATTGTACCATGGGTTGTCTGACGCGTAGAGGCCTGCGCTGCCAGCCAGCCCGAATCCTCTGAGGGCTGTGTCTACGATCTCCTGGCGATCGATGGCATAATAGAGGGCTTGCCGGAACAAAACATCTGAGAATGGCGCTTTTCGGTAGTTGACCATGATCTTGCCCACCCAGTCATGAGAGCCTTTGATTACAGTAAATCCGGCCTTTTTCAGATCCTCGACGGTCTCTCCAGGAACGCCAGCAGCGTCGACATCTCCTTTCTTCAAAGCAGCGGCGGACATCTCTGTGCTGACCTTCACGAACTTGATCTGTTTCACCTTTGGAGAGCCAAGGTAGTAGTTCTCATTGGCCTCATAAAGATAGGTTCCCTGAGCTTTGTCGTAGTTCACCAACTTGAAGGGTCCTGTGCCCACGAGCGCTTTGGGATCCTTGAAGTTAGCAGGATCTGCTACATCTGCATAGATGTGCTCGGGAAGAATGGGCAACGTTCCGGCCACTTGATCAAGGAAAGGCACATAGTCCTTCTTTAAGACGATCTTGACAGTATCGTCGTCCATCGCTGTGACCTTGCTAACAATGCTCGAATCCACCCATGAATATGGATGTTCCTGGATATACTGGAAGGTGAAGGCCACATCCTTTGCACTGAAATGCTCCCCGTCATTCCAGGTTACACCCTTGCGAAGGTGAAATACGTAGGCCTTTTCATCAGGCAGGTACTCCCACGTCTCGGCCAGAGCGGGAACGAAGCCCTTCTGGTCCTTCCAGATCAGTGTGTCGAAGATGAGGCTCATTCTGATATAGCCAGGGCCCCTCGAGTAATGGCCATATGGCGAGGGATAACCCCAGTCGCCTGTAGAGTCAGCAATGGTCAGGACGTCCACTTTTTGGTCATCAGCCGCAAGGGCGCTGCAGCAGAGGATGAGAATAAATAGCCCCGCAGCGGCTAAGGCAAAAGGAAGAAGACGCCTTGTGAGATCAGTTCTATCCATCATATTTCCTCCAATTACATTTTGGATAGATGGCTTATTTTAAGAACCTTTCTGATAATAGTATGCAATAGGTGAGAAATAAAAAATGAAATTTATTTTTTTAAAAATCAGCATCTGTGGTAGCATGCCGCAGGATGATTTTAAAAAAATGAGGCTGTTTGGTTTTAAATCTTTATAGGTGGTGGCTGAATAGTTGACAGAGGAGTTGATTTTGTCGCATCTTGTATGACAATTGACTGATTGATGTTCTCCCCAAAAATTGCTTGGCCGACGCTGATATTTGCGCTTTGGTTCTTCTGAATGCTGCTCACATCGGCGATGTTCGTGGCGGTTTGATTCAATCCTTGGGTCAAATCGCCTTTGGATTTGGGATATGGCATCACTATCAGATACGGTCCCTGTCCGCTCTCCCGGGATGAGAAGTCGACCTCATAGCTGCTGTTGCTGACTGCCTGCAAAAGGAACGATATGCGATCTCCTTTTGCCTTGGCAGCACGCAACTTCTTGGAGACATCAAAGGCAAAGATCTCATCTCCATCTGTGTTGGAACTTATCCCAGCAAGATCGTTCTTATTCAAAATGTCCGATGTCGGAATGTTAAGGAGCAGCCTCCTGTAATCTGATTTTTCATCCCACTGCGAGTCTATGGAGAACAGCGCCACAAGGGCAGGCTCACTGCTCTGAGAAATTGTCCTCGCATTCAGCACAAGGATGCCGATCTCGTTGTCTGAAATATTGACGCCAGAAATATCGAACTGTATCAATGGATCGCCCGGATAGCTGCTAACTTTAGAGCCATTGATTTCAGTGACATTGATCTCACACAGAAGGACTTCTGTTCTGTTGTAGACCTCCCCGCCATCAGGGCCGATGCTAACGTATAAGTCCTGTGAGGCGGGAATTGCAGTCATTTCGCAGTGCCCACTGCCGATGAGCATTATCGCCAGCAGCAAAAGAGCGTGTCTTTCAATCATAAGTCATCTCTCCACAAATTACTCCCTCAAGGCAGATGTACTCTAATACACATTAATATTTAAAAGTATAGATTCGAATCCTGCCAAACTAATTTTTCTACATGAAATCCGCAAGACCTGTCTGCTTGGCCTTGTCGTTCTTGAAGAGCGATTCGACCTCTATCTTCAGCAGTTGCAATCTCTGCTTGGTATAGCTGCTCACGCCAAACTCCTCTGCCACCTTTATCGAGACGTCCAGGTATTTGCGAACGCTCCCCTCATGGACAGTGAGGATCAAGCGGCCACCACACTTGGGGCAGGTCTCCTTGAGAGGCGGTCGCCGATACTTGGCGCCACACTTCACGCACCTCACTTTTTGCTTGGAGAAGGCATGCAGATTGCCGATAAGATCGGGCAGGAAGTGAGAGTTGATGACGCGCTCTGCTACATCCTGCTCATCCACAGCCCGAATCATGCGCGCCAGCTCAAGCTGGGCATCCATCTTATCGATCATTGTCTCGAGGGTCTTGTAGGCACTGTTCTTCGGGCCTGCTGCAATGTCATCGGCATCATGGCTGAAGTTGAAGCCCCCATACTGCGCATCAGAGCCCAAGCGCCTGGACACCAAATCGAACTTTGCCTCCAGATCCTTGGGACTTGCACCCGACATTGTAGCCTCATAAAACTCAAGAGGATAGACGGGCGTCAGGTCCAGGTTGTGTGCCTCTTTGTCCACCTCAGCGGGGTTGAGGATGGTGGTCATGACCAGACATGCATCCATCTTGCCCCCACGCTTTTCAGGCAGATACGACATGGAGAAGTTCAAAAGCGCATCCATGAGCAGCATCACACAGTCCTCGTCGCCGTCACAGTTGCGACGCTTTGCTGCATGGAAGAAGGGATGGCCAAAGCCTGCTGAAGCTGTGCTATAGCCGATAAGCCTGCAGAGCACGCCCGCTGATGTGTGCGGTGCGAGGCCCACCATGAGGGTGCCGATCAGGTCTGCGGGTGTCCTGGCGTTGTAGTAGGACTGCAAGCCATAGAACTTCACTAAAAGCTCATCCACGAACTGTGCAACCCGGATCAGATACTCTCCTGCGCCTTTTGAGAGTATGATGTCTTGTACCCTCAGCTCGCAGATCTGATCAGGCCTCTCCAGGGGCGCTCCGTGCATGTCCTCAGTGTAGCCGAGCTCCCTCAGCCTCTCAAGGCTTGTTCCGATCTCATCCGGTCGAAAATGGGTCAGCGGCAGGTCGGTCAGATCGTATCTCACAGTGCCATCCTTGAAGATATTCACCCCGTGCTTGGCTCGAAGAATCCCTTTCTCAAGTGGCTCAGGCGTCTTGTCCCTGGAGGAGAGGCGCATGACGCCTTTCAGAGCATCTGGCTCCCGCTCACCCAGATTTTCCAGAGCCTGTTGGTAGAGCTTTTTGACGTCGATCTGCATTGCGAAGGCAGCTGTAGTCTTCTCACCACACCTGGGGCACTTTTCAGGGGCTGGGATATTGCATTTGGGACAGGCCCTCCTTTTTTCGGTAAATCCTCCACACTCGCAAAGGAAGGCAAACCCCTCCCTGCCACATCTTTTGCACACCCTCCTCTCGATCTCAACATTTACAGTCCCAGTGACATTTCCTGAGGAATGCTTTGCAGCTTCTATGATCGATCTGGACTTGCCGCCCTCCTCGCCAGTGGGGAAGAGAACATGAGGAGGAGGCCTCATCAGTCGCTTGTCCGACTTCTCGGGCCTCCCCATCCTGGCACCAATGCGCGTGAGCGCCCTGGGCCGGACGACAATGCCAGCCAGCTCGTTGACAGCCTGCAGAGTTGTGCCCTCGATCTTGTCCCAGCTCTTTTTCAGGCCTCCATTTCGAGCCTCTACTCCCAGGCAAAGCAGGAGCGGAAGGGGATCTTCGATCATTATCTTTCCATTCCTGACCTTATGCAGCACGAGCAAGGTTTCGAGATGCTCCTTTGCGTCCAGAGGAAGGAGCAGCTCTCCTGATTCAAGAACGCCTTCCAATGCGACAGCCGACGCAAGATCTTCGAAATCCTCCACGGAAAGATCGTGCCACAGATAAGTATGAGCCGGATGAAGAGGAACATTTAATTTTTTTGAAATTGCTACAGCCTCCTCTCCACTGATCTTCTCGTGCCCAGTTGGATCTCCGCCTGCCTGCCTCACCTCCTGTGCCCACCACTCGAAGGTGTAGGATGCAGGAGCTAAAGGCCTGTTGTTTTCCAGGAACTCGCCGAAGCTGATGAGTATCTCTCCCAGGTCAATGATCTTGGAGATGTGCGCCTTCAGAGCTGTGTTTATGGATCGAGGATCTTTGCAGTCAGCAGGCAGCCATTCAAGGATCTCTTGAGTGGAGTCGAACCGAACCACATCTCCGTTCAGCAGCCGCACAGTTGGGCCTTCTATGGAGCTGACTGGAGCGACTGCTGCAGCCTTGCCCGGCTGCTCCACTTTTACCTGCGTTCCTGGTGCCATGAACTCGCCCAGCAAAAGCATGCTGGCAGGATTGAAACCTGCGGCAGCAAGCCCAGTGTTTCTGGCCCGACCGTAGCGCAATCGAAAGCCTCCCGGCCTGGATGGATGCGAGAAGACTGGCCTTCCAGCTATCAGATCGCGAAGGAACTTTGGGCTTGAATCGCCACCGTCTTTCTTGCCACTGGCAAGTGAATCCAGCCACTCCCAGCCCGAGATTCCCAGCTTCGAGACATGCTTCTTGAGCTTGGGCCTTTTCAGGGCGATGCCCTCAGCTGAGACCAAGGCGATGCCTCCGCGCACACGGTTCGTTTCAATCCTCGGAAGGTCGCGAAAACCTGAGACCTCTTCTTCTTCTGTAGGCTCGCCGTCGATGCAGATGGGGCAGTTGCGCACAATTGTTCTGATCTCATCGTCCGATGGAGAGTACTGCAGGCCTGCCACACGCTTGTAAAGGCCGATCTCCTCCACATAGCGCTCCACCTCATCAGGCCTGGGTCTCCAGGGTGCAATCCCAACGCTCCGGCGCACATAATCGGCTACGAGAACTGATAGGGCCTGAGCGGTGCCGCCCGCAGAGCGAATGGGCCCAGCATAGTAGACCTTGAGATAGTCAGTTCCATCATCGTTCTTTCCCAGCGAGACGCGCGCGATGCCCTCTATTGGCGCTGCAACTACGCCCTCCGTGAGCAGAGCAACTGAGGTGCGGATGGCGTTCTCCACTGACTCGATCTTGGATGCGCCAGCTCCCAGGCGGCCCTCGGCAAAATCAATGCCTATTGCCAGAGCTGCTTCTTCGCGACTCAATCCATCTTTCTCCAGCTCTCTGATCCTGGCAGCAATTCCGACAATGCCTATCAGCTTCTCAACTCGTTCGGCCAGGTCGACTGCAAGAGGGATCTCCACCTCGGTGGTGGGGTCCTTTCCCAAAGCTCGCGCTGCCTGGGCTATCGCCATGGCACCTTTGAGGCCGTGCTGCAGAAGTTCAAAATACTCAGAATTATTCAATTTTCACCTCAGAGACGATGGTCTGTGCTCGAGTGCAATAGATGGACATAAGCGTGGATCTCCTGTTCAGCACTATCACTCCTGTCGCTTCAGTCATATGCACAAAGGGTATTGAATAGATCGGTCGTCCAAGATGAACAATTGGAGATCGTCCTCAGCAACTTCTACCAATATATTATTAGTCAACCCCCTGTTTTCCTGTGAATTGATAGATTGAAGAATGCTGTTAAGTGCGAGAATATAAAAATTACTTTAAAACTATTATTTACTAAGTTGCAGACGTTCGATATCTAGAGATGGTTCGATGATTTTTTTATGCTACGCTTCTAATGGAGCGCCCAAATCAAAATAGACTGCCAAACGCTTTTATAGAGGCCAGGGTTTGCCGCAGCATCGCGGGATGCCTTTGCCCTGGATCCTCTTTTGTTTTGGCGTTATCTTTTTTTGGTCCGAGCATAGACCTCATGTGATGAATCTGCAATCTCTGGTGGCCGAGCTTCGCGGGTTTGTGGGAATCACCCGCAAGAAGCAGATAGGCAATCTTCTCCAGTTCTTTCCAATCGATTCCAAACGCATCATCGCCTCCTTTGGCGAGGATGCGGCAGTGATAGATGACGGCGACGGGGTGATGCTCCTGGCAGCTGATGGCATCTGGTCCAAATTGATGCAAGCAGATCCGGAGTGGTCAGGCTACTGCTCGGTTCTTGTAAATGTGCATGACATCGCGGCTATGGGCGGCTGGCCGGTGGCAATGGTGGACGTCCTGTCTGTTGATGACCTGGAGGTTGCCAAAAGAGTTCTGCAGGGCATGAAGAAGGGGATTGAGAAGTTCAATGTGCCCATCATCGGCGGGCATCTGCACCCAGACACACCCTACAGCGCACTGGATGTCGCGATCCTCGGAAAAGCGAGAAAGGATGCCGTGATCTTGAGCAGCACTGCACGACCTGCGAGGTTGTGGTAGCGGCTTTCGATATGGATGGTGCGCCTCATCCC
>JAUCQD010000221.1 GCA_030372945.1 Methanothrix sp.
GTCCAGGATCATGAGTGCTACCGCCAAGAGACTTGGAAAGACCATCATCGGTCCTGCAACAGTTGGTGGCATGACTGCAGGAGCCTTCAGGATCGGGAACACAGCAGGAACCATTGAGAACATCATTGCATCTAGGCTGTACAGGCCCGGATGTGTCGGCTTCGTCTCAAAATCGGGGGGCATGCTAAACGAGGCCTTCAACATAATCTCAAGAAACTCAAATGGCATCTATGAGGGTGTGGCCATAGGCGGAGATCGGTATCCAGGCTCGAATATGCTGGATCACATCATGCGCGCTATGAAGCAAATCCGGATATCAAGATGATCGCGTGCCTGGGAGAGCTTGGCGGCGAGGATGAGTACAGGATCATCCAGGCTTTGAAAGAGGGAAAGATCACAAAACCGCTGGTCGCGTGGGTGACGGGGACCTGTGCGCCTGTGCTTCCTGCAAGCGTCCAGTTCGGCCATGCTGGAGCCAAGGCAGACACCCAAAAGGAGACGGCTCAGGCCAAGAACAATGCCTTCAGAGAGGCGGGGGCTTATGTTCCGAACTCATTTGATGACTATGGCGATGTTGTGCGCAAGGTTTACGAGGAGCTTGTGGCAAAGGGCATAGCTCAGGATGTCATAGAGCCCGAAGTGCCAAAGATTCCCGCCGACTACAGCAAGGCTCTGGCCTCTGGGGACATTCGCAGACCTACCACGTTCATCTGCACAATCTCAGATGATAGCGGCGAGGAGCTGCTATACGCTGGCAAGAAGATCTCCGATGTCCTGGATCAGAAGATGGGCATCGGCGGAGTCATCGGCCTTTTGTGGTTCAAAAAAGAGCTGCCAGACTACGCAGCCAAGTTCATAGAGCTGGTGCTTCAAATCGTGGCAGATCACGGCCCTGCAGTATCTGGCGCACACAACGCCATCGTGGCCTCATGCGCAGGAAAGGATCTCATATCGTCTTTGTGTAGCGGACTACTGACGATTGGCCCCAGGTTCGGTGGTGCCATCGATGACGCAGCCCGCGAGTTCAAGCGCGCAAAAGAGACCCAGATGACGCCCGAGCAGTTTGTGAGCGATATGAAGAAGAAGGGCATCAACATTCCAGGCATCGGCCACAAGATAAAGAGCGTCAAGAATCCGGACAAACGCGTGCAGCTACTCATCAAGTATGCGAGGGCGAACCTTCCCAGCACTGAACTTCTCGACTATGCCTTGCAGGTGGAGCAGCTTACCACAGCCAAGAAAGGAAACTTGATCTTGAATGTTGACGGATGCATCGGCATCCTGTTCCTGGACCTGATGAGCTCCTGTGGTGCTTTTAGCAAGGAGGAGATAGACGAGATTGTCAGGCTCGGCTATCTGAATGGGCTTTTTGCCCTGGGCCGCAGCATCGGCCTGATCGGACATATCCTGGATCAAAAGCGCCTGGGAGCCAGGCTGTACAGGCATCCTGCGGAGGACATAGCGTACATGATGCCCTCGGAGGAAGAAATTCAGTGCAAGCGCAGAGAACATTGAATAAAATCGACTGAAGCTGAGGCACATAAAAGTGGCAACCATCAGCCAGAAGATCTTGACCAGGGCCTCTGGCTCTGCAAGGATTGTGGAGCCGGGCGAGATCGTTGAGGCATGCGTAGACTATGCCATGTCCCATGACGGGACATCGGTTCTTGCCATCAAGGCGTTCGAGGAGATGGGATCGGAGAAGGTGTGGGACCCAGAAAGGGTGGTCATACCTTTTGATCACATCGTTCCTGCAAACAACGAGGCTGCAGCTTCTTTGCAAAAGGAGGTGCGCTCATGGGCAAGGGAGCAGAAGATCCCCAACTTCTTCGACTGCGGATCAGGGGTGTGCCATCAGGTCCTTCCAGAGCAAGGCTTCGCACTGCCAGGTCTGCTCGTCGTCGGAGCAGATTCACACTCCTGCACCTACGGAGCCTTCGGGGCATTTGGCACAGGCGTCGGAGCCACAGACATGGCTGAGATTTACTCCAGCGGGCGTCTATGGTTCAGGGTCCCAGAGACCATGGCCTTCAAGATCGCAGGAATCCCCAAGCCCTTCGTCTCTGCCAAGGACATAGCTCTAATGTTGATAGGCAAGGTCGGAGCTGATGGAGCGACCTACAAGGCTGTGGAGTGCACAGGCCCAGTTGTGGATGAGATGAGCATCTCTGGGAGGATGACTCTTTGCAACCTCGGAGTCGAGATGGGGGCAAAGGCTGCGATAGTTCCGCCAGATGCAAAGACCGATGCTTGGCTTATGGGCCGCGCGAGGCAAACCTTCAGACCAGTCCTGTCGGAACCTGACTCCTACGATTACGAGTACGAGTACGATATATCAGACATTGAGCCGCAGGTAGCAGCGCCTTTTCGCGTGGACAATGTCATGCCCGTCTCGGATCTGGAGGGACTTGAGATCGACCAGGCCTTCATAGGCACATGCACCAACGGCAGGCTGGAGGACTTGGAGATCGCGGCCAGGATCCTGAAGGGAAGGCAGGTTAAAGTGAGGACCCTGGTCATCCCTGCCTCGCGGGAGGTCTTAGTAGAGGCTCTTCAAAAGGGCATCATAGAGACTTTAGTGCGGGCAGGGGCGATGATTGCACCACCCGGATGCGGGCCATGCCTGGGCGCTCACATGGGCGTTTTGGGAGAGGGCGAGGTATGCCTTTCCACATCCAACCGCAACTTCCCAGGGAGGATGGGAAGGGGCGGGAAGGTCTATCTGGCAACTCCTGCCACTGCTGCTTTTGGGGCCATCAAAGGATACATAACCAGACCTGAAAAATTGGCGGCAGAGTAGGGCATGAAGTTCGACCTGCACATTCACTCCAATTACTCAGATGGCCGTGCCAGCGTAGTGGAGATAATCAACGCAGCCGTGCGTAGAGGACTGGATGGCATCGCCCTCACAGATCACGACAACATGCGGGGCATTCCTGCAGCTCGCAGATACATCAAGGAGCAGAAGCTCGAATTGATCTTAGTTCCTGGAGTGGAGGTCACCACCTCAGAGGGCCATCTGCTGATCCTGGGAGTTGAGGAGCCGCCGAAGCGAAAATTGAGCCCCGAGGAGACCATCGAGGCAGCTCACGCGTTGGGCGGAATTGCCGATGTTCCTCATCCGTACCATCCCTTTCGGAACGCCATCGGCAGGATTCCGGATGTGGACGCCGTGGAGGTCTATAACTCAAAGCATCTATTTGGTCTTGCCAATGGCAGGGCCTGGGTAGAGGCCAGGAGACGCCACATGCCAATGGTGGCAGGGAGCGACTCGCACTTTGCCGAGACCGTGGGCTTGGGAGTGACGGAGATAGATGCTGAGGATGTGGATGGGGTGCTGGACGCGATTCGGGCCGGGCGGACGAGGATTTTAGGACGCCGAACGCCCCCGAAGTACTTTGCAGGAAATATGCTCACTTATATTTTCAAGAGGATTGTGAAGAAGTGATCATGAGAATCCTCGCAGTAGGAAAGCTTCGGGAAAAGCACTGGCAGATGGCTGCAAACGACTACGCACGACGCCTGAGGCCCTACGCACGCCTGGAGATCGTGGAGATTTCTGAGGCCAAAATTCCTGAGAATGCCTCCAGCGCAGAAGAGGAGAGGGCATTGAGTCAGAATGCTTCTGCCATTCACGAGAAGCTGAGTCGGCATAGCGGGCCTGTTGTCGTTCTGGATAGAAAAGGAAAAGCTATGGACTCACAGGAGCTTGCGAGATGGCTAGAGGCAGGGATCCTGGAGGGCAGAAACGAGATCGCATGGGTGATAGGAGGGCCGCTGGGCCTGGCATCCTCCGTGCTAAAGAGAGCAGATCTAGTTTTATCGCTCTCCAGCATGACATTCCCCCATCAAATGGCACGGCTGATGCTCATGGAGCAGATATACCGCAGCTTCAGAATAATTCATCACGAGCCGTACCATAAGTGACATCCTCCAAGGTAGGACCAGGTAAAACAACCCGGCTTCAGAGAAGGCTCATCAGAGGGTAGTTCTTTGCAGCGTCGTACTCCAATTTAGCGCGAACAAGTTCGCCCTCATAATCTATCTCTACCTCTGCGTTCATCATCCTTCCCTCCAGTTCGCAGTATCCGAAGACGTTCTCATTCAGCATATGTCTGTTTAAGCTGACGACAACCTTTCGAACATAAGGCTGAAGGGAGATGCTCTCCTGCATAGCTCTCTCAAGGCTGCCAGCAGTTTTGATGCTCACTGGAGACCCCACGAACTGATGATAGAGTGCTCCAAGCTTGATGCCTGCCTCAAAGGCGGCTATCTCCCTTTTTGTAGGCATGAAATCACCACCGGACTTATCAGATAAACTATAATAATCGCAATCAACAGATATGATGAGTATGCAATATCCTTCTGCAGCCAGACGAGGATTCCTGCTGCCAGAAATGCCAGCGCGAGAAATGCTGCAGACTTCCGGTCGCGCACCTTTGGATAGGAGACGCTGCTCACCATGAGAATGGCAAGCAGGAGCATGAGAATGAGCGTTAAAAGTTGCGATCCCAGAAGTACGCTGCCCGAGAGAGCGATTCCTGCAGCAGGTATCGGTAGGCCCTCGAAGAACTGGTCGCTCTTGCTGTAAAGATTGAATCTGGCCAGCCGCAAGATCCCGCAGAGCAGATAGAAAATTCCAGCAGGCCAAAGGTTGGGCGAATCGAAGGCATCGAGTGCGAGAAATGCTGGCGCAACCCCAAAGGACACAAGGTCGGCGAGCGAATCCAGGTTTGCACCTATCGGGCTGGAGCCGAGCTTCCTTGCCAGAAATCCATCCAAGCCGTCTGCTATCGCTGCAAAGATTATGAAGATCACTGCAAGCTGCGCCGAAATTTGATCTTGAGATTGGCCGGCTGCCAATAGGGCGCACAATCCAAATGCTGCATTGAGAAGAGTGAAATAATCCGGCACCCTCAGTAGCAGGAGGATGTTCATGGATGTCTCACCGCGATTATGGTCTCCCCAGCCCTGACCTTTTCGCCCAGCTTGACCTGCAGATCGTAGCTCTCGGGTATGGTAACCTCAACCCTGGAGCCGAAGCGGATCATGCCTAATCTCTCTCCCCTAACCACCCGGTCTCCAGGACGAACATAGCATACGATCTCGCGTACAATCGTTCCAGTTATCTGTCGGATCTCAATGATCCCATCGATGGTCTCGAGCTTTATCCTATTTTGTTGGTTGTTGCTCGCCCGACATAAGAATGCTGGGAGGTGTCCTCCTTTTCGGTATTCTGTCTTTTGGACTACCCCGTCCAGAGGAGCTCTGTTCACATGCACATCAGACGGCCCCATGAATATTGAAACGACATCATCAGTGGCCTGGATAATCCTGCCGTCTGCGGGCGCGACCATTCCATCTCCCAGTGGCATCCGATCCGGGTCCCTGTGAAAGGAGAGCATGAAGGCAGATCCAAGAAGGGCTACTGCGGAAAAATACCAGTTTCCAATTGCGACCAGTGCGGCCGTCAATAAAATTGGCGCTGAGATCCAGGCCTTAGAATCCCTGGCGAGCTTCAAGCCGCTTCGCCTCCTGGACGCCTTAGCTCTGCTGCCAGCTCATCTATCTCCAACAAAAGCTCAGGCAGGAGCAAGAACACCAAATAGGATATTGCCAGAAGGGCAAGCGTTGAGCCAGCCTTGGCTATGACATTGTGAGCGATGTTGAAGCTGTCTGACCCAAACCAGCCATAACCGTAGGCCATCAGCACAAAGCTGTTTCTCACAATATTCAGAGCAAAGATCGTGCTCGTCGAAGTCAACAGTGCGGCTATTCTTCGACCTGCCGGAGCCTCAACTGATAAAATTACTCCTGCAAATAGAGCCATGCTCTCGATGGCTGTGCAGGCCAGTATGATCTCCACAGATCTGCCATTCAGGGCCATGATGTTCCATCCATCAATGGCTACGGGAACTGAGAAAAATCTGAGAGTTTCAGCTGTCGTCTGGGTCGTAAATCCTATCAATCCGTCTCTTAGCGGCTCGATCTTGGCAAATGGAAAGTAGAGGATTCCACAAACTGCTGCGGCGTAGCTCGCCCAGGCAGTGGCGGATGAGGAGAACCCATTTCGCAAAACTCTCCAGGCCATGCAAAAGCAAAGGAGCGCTACAGCCAAGGCCAAAGCAACATTGAAGTAGTCCTCAATCGCAAGATAGTGACCTGGCTGGCTGAGCCAAAAGAGTGCAAAGATGGCCCATCCTGCAGCCGCAAGAGAGCTCTTTTTCATCAGAGCTGATGCCAGAAGAAGTAGAAGGCCAATCCAGAGGGTACAGGAAACCAGCCAGTCCAGTGTCATCTATCATAGAACTACCACAGGTTTATTTAGCATTATCTACACACAGCGATCAATTATGATCCTGGAAAATTACGATTCTGGGGCAGCCCTGGGGGAGACCATCCGGTAGGTAAGGTTGATTATGGATCGAAGAGGCTTGATTCTTGTTTCTGTAGCAATCATTATAGCTACAGCCTATGCAGTAGCAGCGTCGAGCGATTTGGCGTCGGACAATGTCGGAGCTGATCGAAAGATCGATCCAGCATTGGCAGAGCATCTGGTGGGCGGGAATAGCAAAAAGATACCCATAATCGTCCTTCTTGATGGCGAAAGCGACCAAAAACTCGAGGGCCTTGATGTGTTATACAGGTACAGGCTTATTCCTGCTGTGGCGGGAGAGGCTGCGCCAAGTGCAATTGAAGATATTGCAAAGAGCAGTTTTGTTCAGGGCATCTATTATGACGGGTCTGTCCAGATAATGACTCCAGATAATGGCTCATCTCGTAGCGAGGCGATCAATGGGCTCCCGTCCGCGTCTCAATATATCGGCGCAGATGAACTCTGGATGAGAGGGATTGACGGGAAAGGAGTAACTGTAGCTGTAATTGACTCGGGGATCGACGAGAACCACCCAGATTTGGTTGGCAAGGTCATTGGAGAGAAGAACTTTCTGGCAGACGAGACGACCACAGATGATCTCCTGGGTCATGGTACCATGGTTGCTGGCATCATAGCTGGATCTGGCGCAGCATCGAATGGAAAGTACAGAGGAGTGGCGCCAGGAGCGAGTCTTCTCAGCGTAAAGGTGATCAATAGCAAAGGAGAAGGCAAGGTGTCTGATATCATTGCCGGGATAGAATGGGCCATTTACAATGGTGCAGATATCCTGAGCCTGAGCCTTGGCGGCATAAACTTGGGCGAGACTAATCCACCCATAACCATGGCAGCTGATAAAGCTGCTGATGCCGGGGTCGTGGTCTGCGTTGCAGCAGGAAACCGCAACAGCACCAAAGCAGAGGGTCAGACATTTGCCAGTCAGGCTGAGAGCGATGAATCAGCGGTAGACCTGTCCCAGGCGGGCGGCGAAAATAAAAAAGATGTATACCTGCTCCTCGTTCCAATCGTCCTGGCTCTGCCTCCAGGCCTCATCGACTCTCCTGGAGATGGCGTGAAGGTCATAACGCTGGGAGCAACAGATTTCATCGGCCATATGGCTGGCTTTTCTGGATCTGGACCGACCAGGGACGATAGGATCAAGCCCGATGTCGTAGCCCCGGGCGTGGACATAGTCTCAACTATTCCGCCGGGATTAGAAAAACCCGATTACATCGACGAGTATTATGCGCGGGAGTCTGGCACCAGCCTCTCTACGCCAGTCGCAGCGGGCTTTGCTGCATTGATGCTCCAGGAGAACGCAAACCTCACGCCAGCAGGGATCAAGGCTGTCATGACAGGAGGGGCTCGTAAGCTGAACAACAGCCTAGGCGAGCAATACGAAGAGTACTATCAAGGTGCAGGCCTCCTGGATGCTCCTCGTTCCTATCAGCTTCTGAGCGATGATGTCTGTGGAGTTATTCCCGATCAGTGGATTGCAGGTCGCTGGGCATATCTGCCTGCCGGCAAAGGGGTTTATGTGGGCCTGGATACAGGCGCGGACAGGCCTCAAAAGAAGCTATATGCCCTGGCTCCTGGCGATGAGGACTGGAATACTCGATTTGTGCTCTTCAGCAACCAAAAAAAAGGTGACCTGAAGGTATCAGCCTCTGGGCCGATCTCTGACTGGATAAGCCTTCAGGCGCTTCCCAGACAGATTGATGCCAATTCTCAAGTAGTCTTTGCAGCATCCATGAGCGTTCCGAATGGCACATTGCCTGGAATTTATAGCGGTTCCTTGGATGTCACTGAGAAGGGCAGGAGCATCTTGAGCATACCTGTGCACTTGACAGTTGCCGAGCCGCTCAATATCTCCAAGGGACTTGGCAGAAGGGCAGGCACTTTGAGTGGAAACCAATGGGATTACTACTACCTGGATGTGCCAAAGGGCGCAGATGTTATCAAAGCTGAATTGAGATGGAATGTTGCTGCTAGCCTCGATCTCTTCTTGCTGTCGCCCACAAGCGAGTATTATTCAGGCACTCCAGAAGGCCTGGGGGAGACGATTAGCATTGAAAGCCCTCCTTCTGGGAGGTGGCTTATGGCTGTGCATAGCGAGAATTCATCGGTGCCAGCAAACTACACTTTGGATGTTGAGTGTTACCTGATAAAGACAGATCCCCAAAGGTTGAACATAGACTCGGCATTACCTGGAACAAGTACAGTGGCCAAGTTCGTAGTGGAGAACAGAGGTCCAGCTCTCGAGAATCTGACCTGGGAAGCCTCTACAGAGAACTCGACCTCTCAGGAATTTCAGGGAGACGTTGGATACAAAGAAACTTGGAATAAAACCATAAATGTTACAGGAAAGACCCGGATGATCTCTGCTGAGCTCAAAGCCAACGGAGGCAGCAACAAGAGCGAGTTAGCTCTTGTCTTCGAGAATCCAGAGGGAATCGCAAAGGAGGAAAATGCTGCCTTAGGTTCCGGCGATGTCGGGCCTGTGGAGATCTTCAATCCAGAAGCTGGCAGCTGGACGCTGAAAGTCTATGGGTATGATGTTCCCGAAGAAGGACAATCCTTCGTCGTAAGCGTCAAGATGTATGAAGAGGCACCATGGAACTGGATCACGATCAATGGACCTGTGCGTCTGGAGAGCGATTCCAACGAAACGGTAAAAGCCAACATTACGATTCCCAGGAACATATCCCTGACCAGGTTTGCTGGACATATCAACATCTCCTCTGGCAATCGGACAGTCCAGATTCCAATAAAAATTGCAGTGACCGGGGCCACACTTGAAGGTTTGACCTCCACTGCCGTGAAGGATATCGACCATGATGGACACTTCGACAGCCTCGACCTGGGGCTCGAAGTGAATTCCACGACCTGGGGCGAACTTCGGCTGGACGGAACGCTGACCGACTGCAGTGGCAATGCGATCGACCTTTTCAGCCAAAGCTTCAGACCCCAGAAGAGCAGCAGCGTTAATATCAGCATTAACGGCAGCGACATCTGGAGGAGAGGCAAGTGCGGGCCTTTGAAGATAAGGAATTTGATCCTGTACGATGGGCTTGGCAATTTCGTTGACATGTACGAGAGAAACATTTCCATTGAGAAGGATCCAAAGCAATTCCAAGCCCCTGCGGCCTATTTCACAGGCAGCTTTGTCAACATGACCTCCCGCAGCAAGATCAAAGTTGGTGTCAATGTGTCTGTGGTCAAGGCAGGAGACTACCAGGTAAGCGGCGCAATTGTAGATGATGATGGCGAATTGCTTGGCGAGGAGAGCGTGCAAATCAGGCTTGGCCCGGGCAATGCCACAATCGTCCTGGAGTTCAACCCCGCAAAATTCATGATGCTTGATGATGTCACGCGCGTACACCTCGTAGATCTGGTCCTGAGTCGTGATGGATCTGAGCTGGAGCGAGAGGACGATGCCTGGGTATCTGACTACATGTCCCCGAAGGCTTTTGTAGCTGGCAGAAGCGAAGGAGACTCTAATGAGTCCAATAACCTCAGCACTGCTGGTGTAATCCGGATGCAAGATGGCAAGATTGTGATATCTTGAGCCACTCACCTTCTCATTGTCTTTTTTACTGGTGAAAGATGTCTCTCGTTCGCATAACCAGGGAATCGGACATTCCCCTTGTGGGGTGTTTGTACTTTGGCGTAATCGACCGGGGAAGCAACCTCTTGCAGATCAGGCCAAGCTGCAACTGCAACCTGAACTGTCCATTTTGCTCTGTTGATGCGGGCCCAAAGTCCAGGAGCAGAGTGAACAACTACGAGGTAGAGCTGGATTATCTGGTTGAGGCAGTTGAAGAGATTGCGCATTTCAAGGGGCCTGGGGTGGAGTGTCACATCGACTCGCCTGGGGAGCCCATGCTCTATCCGCAGATAACAGAGCTTGTACAGGAGTTGAAGGCAATCGAAGAGGTAGCTGTCGTCTCCATGCAGAGCAACGGCACCATCCTCGACGAGCTGAAGATAAAAAAGCTTGAGAAGGCAGGCCTTGACAGGATCAACCTCTCGATTCACGCCCTCTCGCCTGAGCTGGCAAAGTATCTATCTGGTGTCCCCTGGTTTGATATCGAGAAGGTCAAGGAGGCTGCCAGGAACATTGTGGATAGCAAGATAGATCTGCTGGTCGCACCCGTCTACATCCCAGGCGTCAATGATGAAGAGATCTGCAAGGTGATCAAATTCGCACTGCAAATTGGTGCTGGCAAGAGGTGGCCGCCCCTGGGCATTCAGAAGTTCGAGCACTATCGATTGGGCAGAACGCCCGGCAGAGTAAAAGCTCAGAACTGGTGGCACTTTTATAACATCACAATGCGTGAATGGGAAAAGCAGTTCTCAATACCACTTCGCCTAAAGCCGCGGGATTTCGGCATCGTAAAGAGGCCAATGATACCAATCGCCTTTGAGAGAAAAGAGAAGGCCAGGGTGGAGATCAGGGCTCCAGGCTGGGTGAGCGGCGAGCAGCTGGGGGTCGCCAGGAACCGCGTCATCTCGGTGATGGACTGCCCTGTAAAAAGTGGCAGCTTGCGAATACAGATCGTCAGCAATAAGCACAACATCTACGTTGCAGTTCCAATTTAAGCCGACCTGGCAACCAATCACTTTGCTCATTTGATATTCATAGGTCCCTTGACATGCGAGATAGCCTATTGATCAGCCAGTTTGTCAAAAAGCCAGTGAGGAAGCAGACGAACATTGTGGAAAAAGTTCTGCTCTGCGAGTTGGCATTGAAGGCTATCAGGCCGGAGCTGAAGAGCAGGTAAGCCATATAACCGAATATCAGGCTTAGCAGTGGTATGGCCATATACCACAATCTCTTGTATCTGGTCACCATGCCGTCCCTGCGCAGATCATCGGCCACACCAGTCAGGATCTGGGCTGAGGAGCCAAGGCCTGCAAAGAAGGCGGACCAGAGAGGAACATCGAGGATGCTGGTCTGTGCATACCGATAGATCAGATAGCCGAAGAGGAATATGGACAGGGTTCCGAAGATGACTGCATAAAGGCCGTAGAGCTTGAAGAAGTAGGAGAGCGTCCGCAAGCTATGGAATCTCGAGCCTTTGATCTGAAACTTGGCCCCATTGATTGCACTTGTGAGTTCATACTTTGCTCTGTCGTAGTAAAGATAAGCGTCTGTGATGTTTTCTTTGTTGAACTCCTTCAGGGCGAGGACATAAAAGTCATAGCTCTCTTTTATGTCGATGGAACTCCTGTGAGCTGCCTGGAGCATGCGATCCAGTCTCTTGAGGTTTGCCTCTACCTCTGATACGGATTCGGGGATAGAACATACTTGGGAGTTCACATTAGATTACTTGCTAAATTAGTATATATAGTTTTTGTTGCTGAAGACTGAAAACATAAATAAAATAATTTTAGTAGTTTTGAACTGAAATAGCAAAAAGTTTTAAATTAATTAAGATATAGCTGAAAATAGCGCAATGAGCACCTACTGATTTGCGCAAGCTCAATCGCACAATTAAGCGAGGAGCAACTTTAAGATCCTCCATTTTAAGGATGCTTTGTGCACTACTTTTCCATCAACAAACGACATGATGTCATTTTCAGAGATCATTATCTGATTTATCTCCCTCATCATGAGCTCTGCAATTAAACAGCATTCGTCGAGAGCGGAGTTCGAAGAATTACTATTATCTTTAATAATTTCATTCATAAGTATGAATTACACCTACTTATTAAAAAATTTTTCTGTGATACTTATAATTCAAATCTAATTATCATGATATGATGAAAAGATCAAATTGTGGCAAAGCAACTTCTCCTGGCACATGACCTCAACACGCGCTTATGGTTAACCGCATAGCCGCGATTCCTAAGTTCTGCTATGATCCTACTGTGGCCCAAAAATAAGGAAAATCCAAAGCAATATTTTGAACCCGAGAATTCAGATCCCAATACTCGTTGTTCTCAGAGGATATCGTCTCAGATTGCTTCAGCCATTCACAGTAGCCGCTGCGGCTTACTCCGAGCGACAGGCAGGAGCCAGATATTGACAACTCCCCAAAGCGGCCTGGTGGCGCGCTACAGAGGGCACGATCCGGGACGACCGGGAAGTCGTTATATGAGGAAGAGGATGGGGCTGGCAGAGCGAGACAAAGTCATGCGAAAGGCTTTAAAAACCACAAGGACGAATAACTAGATGCGATTTTTATGGGTATCAA
>JAUCQD010000222.1 GCA_030372945.1 Methanothrix sp.
AGCGTCAGATGTGTATAAGAGACAGAATTATATGCGGATTTCTTATCTTCCCACCATCAATCAGTCCAAGTTCAAAATAGTATCTGCACAGGCCTATCATCCCGCATGCTTCGAGCCGTCTTGGAGATGTTATCACCTTTCTTTGCCTCAAGAAGAGCGTTTCCCCTTCATTTCTCAACTCTCTGTCAAATGCTGCATCCTCTAGGGCATATTCCTTAAATCCGCCGACCTTCAAGAAAATGTCCTTCGGCACGCATAGGTTGATTCCGATGAGGCTACCATTTCCGATTTTTGAGTTAAGCCACCAATAGCCATCGCTCATGTATTCGATCAGCTTTATTCTAGGTCCGACGCCGTCCAGCTCAAATCCGGTAGTTAGCCCTACAACGCCCCGCCTCATATAATTATAGACGGTTTCTAGATAGTCCTCCTTTATCTTCGTATCAGCGTCAATAAAGACCAGAAATCTGCCGCTAGCAAATTTAGCTCCATAGTTCCTACCCCACCAAATGCCTCTCTTCTTGGAGACTACAACGCGGTCTGCGTAATTATTTGCAATCTCGATCGTCCGATCCTCGCTGGATCCGTCAGACACGATTATTTCATATTTATTACGTGGAAAAGTCTGCCGTAAGATCGACTTCAAGCAATCTTCTAGGTAATTCTCTTCATTTAGCGTTGGCACGATGACTGAGATCTCCATAGGCTACTCCAGCCTCCTCAAGGCATTCCCCAAATTTAACCTTTATCGCTACAGCTCCTCACAAGAGTGATGGCTTTCCCCCTAAGAGATATAGGATACGCTGGATCTGTCAAAGTCCCGCACAAGCTCGAGTCCTACATCATCTGGCTTCCAAGCTGCATCGGGATAAACCAGGTGTTTCATGAAACGACCTGTATTTGCAGCCAATTGCGTTGCCAGATGCCCCTCGCCAAGAGCTTCCTTGGTTATCTCATATACCTTTGCCTTGACTGCACTCTCATCCAGATATCCCAGTGAGTGAACATACTCATGCAGCAGGACATGAAATACATAAGGCTTGTAGAGCTCTGGGCGCGTCTCCTTGATCCTTTGCAGAGGAATCTTGTTCAGTACTATGACATTTGAGCCAGTCGTGAAGAAGCCACCGAAGAAGCCCTGTGGATGGTTTCCAAGATCGGCCATGCCGAGCATCAGGCCGCCTCTGCTCCGGCCAATGCTTTTTAACACCAGCGATTTAACAACCTCGAATATGTCAGGCAATGACCTGGCTTCATCCAGTTTGGCTTTATAATCGATCCTCATTTGCGATGCAATTTAGGTGCCCTAAGTATATAATACTAACTTAAGGTTACTCATGATTGGCAAAAAGGCAAATACTTTGCAGAACGCCCACTGAAAGGAGATGATGACGTGACACGTCTATGTTTGTGCCCCAGGGCTGACTCATTGATGATGCGCGCGGCCGCAATATTGGTGATCCTTCTGCTTTTGCCTTGTGCATCTGCAGATGTGAAGGTAGAAGGGTGGAGAGAGCAAAGCTACGATTATGTTATCTCAAATATAAACGAATTCCCTGAATATGTATTCCTTACCAGTAGCGCTATCTGGGGCTGGGAATACACATCGGTCATCAACAGCACAGGCCACTTTGGCGGAGGCTACAAGCTGGATAGCTTCATAGTCCATGCAGTCAAAGCCTCTGACCTCGACTGGCAGGAGTTCTCAGGCCAGGAAAATGTGAGCGACCAGCAGGCCGTCAACTGCACTGACTACTGCCAGAATAATGCCTTAATCGTCTCATCAAACCTGACGCTTCCAAAGGCCACATCAGTTCAAGAGATAGTTCCTCCGCAGAAGATCGAGGTTTTCCTGAAAGTTGGCGATATCACGAGCAAAGCCTTGAACATCTCCAAGACCAAGATGGTGTACTATTATTCCAATGGAACTGTCCAGGAGATGGCTCCGGAATAGATATGATTCTCGCTTATTTTTTTGCGTATCAATACCAATACTGCCTACTGTTCTTTGGCCTGCCTGCGATCTCCTTGCTGATAATATCAATAATAATATTAAGACGATTCATCTTGAGACGAAAGAGCAGGCAGCCATGACATTCTTCCAGTCTCTGATTCTCGCGCTGATCCTAACCATCCTGATCGAATTCGCGATCTACTTCGCGACAATTCGGCAAGATCCTATAAGGCTATTCTGGTATTCGGCTCTCATCAACTCATTCACAAATCCGCTCTTCAACTACCTCTACAACTACGAGTTGCACAATCTTTACTTATTGGAGAGTGCTGTGGCGTTGGTCGAATGTTTCTTGATAAAGCATCTGCTGGAGATCGGCTATCGAAAAGCCATGCTCGTCTCTTTTCTGGCCAACCTGGCAGCGCTGCTGATCGGGCTGATCGTATTCGGATGATGATTCCTAGTCTTTCTTTACCAGGATATTTCTCTGCAAACCGATCTCCATCCAGGCCCAGGCCCAAACCACGCACTCAAAGGCTAGGATCAGGTCACCATTATCGAGAAAATAATGAGAGTCATTGATGTAAGCTGATATATTCTCCAGAAAATCCTCATCTCCTGAGATGTTTTCGAAGAGATCTTCAGCTTTCTCCAGCCATTTTTGCGTCTCCGCTTCGAGCTCCTCCTTAAGGCTCATGGCACCCTAATGTCTTTAGTTGTTGCACTCTCTTACATCTGTTACTCTTCTCTCGTCTACATCCACCTCAACCATGGTTTTGACGTTGTATCCCTTGGCTTTGAGCTTATCAGAGCCGTCGCCGCGTTTGATAACTACCACAATGTCCGATACGCTGGCTCCAGCAACCTTCAGGGATTCCAGTGTAGCGAGGAGCGTTCCTCCTGTGCTGATCACGTCGTCAACCACAATTACCCTGTCTCCCCTATCGATTCCGTTGAGGAAGAGCTGCGATTTAGAGTAGCCTGTCACCTGACTAACCTCAATCTCCCCAGGCAGACCGTATTTGCGCTTGCGAATTATCACCAGCGGTATGTCGCAGATCATTGAAAGAGCAATGCCTATTGGAATGCCCATCGCTTCTACTGTCACAATCTTGTCCACTTCAAGGTCTGCTATGCGCACGATATGGCTCACAACCTCTCTGATCAGGTCCGGCCTGATCTCTGGCACGCCATCTGTGATGGGATGTATGAAGTAATTGTAGTTGCCTCGCTTGAAGACAGGCGCTTCCAACAGTGATTTCTTGAGCCGCTCTAGCATCTATGAGCCTCCTGTTCTTATCAAGGGCAGTGAACATTCCTGAGCTTAAAGGTGTTGGACGGAGTAGGACATCGCACTTGATCTGGAGCTGGGTCCCGAATAATATTTGAGACTACGAAAAAAATCGAATGAAGGTTGGCGCACAAGAGCATTTTTTCTGCACATGCCATTCCAACCTGCCTGTATCAAAGCAATTCTTCCTAGCTTCCACTAACAGTCATAATCCAGTTAACTGGTATCGTCTCGTTATTCTCGCCCGGCAAGTTCGCTGGAAGCATCTGATTTCCTGGCCCCAGATATATGAATGAGTTTTTACTCGTCTCATTGAGCCGCTCGCATGCAACTGCAACTGCTCCTCTGTCGTAGAAACAGATATAGAAATCGTCGCTAACCGTCACCTGCGGAAGTCGGATAGTCAGTGGATACAACGATGTAGAATTAAAGGCATAATTTGTGTAAGGAAGTTGGGAGTCAGCAAATCTGTATAGAAGGTTGAGGTCTTTGTCACGTACTTCAAGGGCAATTACTCTTTCTTGTGGGATCGACTCAACTGTCCCATTATATCCGTCCCATCCAATTAATTGTACAGAATCAAGCTTCCAGTTTTGCTTTGGAGCCTTGAACTTGACCGCTTCTGCAACAAAGAAACCTGTCCGTCCCAATAGTGATAGCATATCGATTTGTGCGAGTTCTTTTTGCGATAGGTTTCCTTCAAAAGAACTAATTAGGTTTTTTTGACCTTCTGTTGCGTCTGCGGCGAAAGAGATTCCTATCAAAGATAACACAGCTAAGGATAATATCGGCATAAAGATCATCTTCAAGTGAATCACCTTGGGAAAGGGAAATTAAGTCAGACCTTTATATAGATAGTGCTAGAAGACGGGAGTCTGCAAAAGGATGGGAAAAAAGAGCACCAACTTCATCTCGTAACTCTCGGAAATTGTGCCTGTTTTGGAGGCGTGTAGCATGTGCAATCAAATATCCCTCTAGCACTGCGTTTCTCTATGAGGTCCATCGGGTCCATATCCATGAAACCGCCACTGCAGCAGGGAAGCCAGTCCTCTTCCTCCTCTTCTTCCTCCTCGGAGATGTACAGGTTCAAGTTCTTTTCTATATGGTATGTCCCAATATAATCTTCATCCAATACAAATATCGGAGTATGCCATGCCTTCATTGCAGGGCCAAGGACCACTGGCTCAGATTCATCTTCAGAAACCTCACCTCGCGGAATTCCTGGCAGCTGAAGCGCACCTACATGAACTTTGCCGCTTACAAGGTCTTCGTTTAAGTGCATGTAGGTATTATCGATATCTGATCCCGCATCGAGCTGAATGTCCAGACCATGAGCATAATCAACCCTATGGTTGATGGAATTAAAGCCGTCGCGATTCTTTACCAAAGTATTCTCGCCGAGCAGCGAATTGAAGACCAAGGGATGATATGAGTAATATCGCGAGCCTACTGACATTGTTGTGGGGTTGTAAGACATTTTGCTGTCTTCATTCATCTGAACAATGCTGGTTGCTGACTCCTCATCCGTAATGACATTTCCATCTTCGTCATAGGCGCCGTTGACCCAGGTTCTGTTTAGATATGAGCTCTCTGCATACATCAACCATTTTGTGTCCATGATGCCGCTTCCATGAGCGGTGTTCTTCGCACCGATGCCGTTGAACAACCATCCTTCAGCACCAGTTGCATCGGGCATCTGAGAATACCTATAGGTTGAAAAGAAACCCGTTCCGCTGACACTTTGTTCCATATTGAATGTTAGATTTTTTTCTTCTGTGGTTGTCGGGTTTTCGTATGGCACAAAATCGCCTATTGTATCTGCGGTTCCTGCTCCAATTAGAACTAAGAGAGCCGTCAGTACAACCAGTCCTTTCAGATCAGTCCCTCCTCTAAAGAATAACCATCCTCCTTCGACAAGTAGATGTTCTATTATTTTAACATATCGACCTTTGACACATAAATCATAGCAAAAAAACTACAATGCCCCCCACTACACTGCCACAGCTTGATCTAAGGGAAAATTTGTTCTTTTGATTTTATATGTGAGTTCGGAGAGGCTAATTTGACTTGACGTAGGCGGAAGAACAATTTAACAAGCATCTCCGCACTCACATCATATAGTTGATCTTAATTTGTAATAAAATTTTCTATTGGATTCTTAAGTGAAGTCAAAGCAAGCGATCCGATGCGCATCCTCGGCTCCTTTCTAATCTTGCAGAATATTTTTTGACTTTTTCTTTGCTCATTCGGCTCGTTTGCATGAGATGCTGGAGAAGTGACGAAAAGCTTTATGCATGCAGCTAATGGTTGCATTTAATTTAAGATTTATCATACTTGATATGCATGTCCGATATCCTTTTATAATTAAAAGAGATTCTACAATCTGGTGAGACAATGCATATTCCTGATGGCTATTTAGGGCCATATACTTATATCGCAATGTGGATCATAATGATCCCCATCTGGTATTATGCGGGAAAGAAGCTCAGCGTAGAGCTGAGGTCCAAGCAGGTTCCCCTGCTGGCGCTGGCAGCAGCGTTCTCTTTTGTAATTATGATGTTCAACGTCCCGATTCCAGGAGGCAGCACAGGCCATGCAGTGGGCGGGGCAATAATTGGCATCGTCCTTGGGCCTTGGGCAGCAGTGATAGCTATCACAGTGGCTCTGGTATTGCAGGCACTGGTCTTCGGAGATGGAGGAATAACGGCAATTGCAGCTAATTGCTTCAATATGGCTGTAGTAATGCCCTTCGTGGCCTATTATATCTACAAGCTCATCAGCGGAAGCACAGAAATAACCTCGTCGCGAAGGGTAATTGCTTCGGCCGTAGCTGGCTATGTATCTCTTACCCTGGCAGCTGCAGTTACTGGCTTTGAATTCGGGATACAGCCGATACTGCATCACACAGCCGAAGGCGTTCCGCTCTACATGCCCTATCCCCTGAGTGTGACAGTTCCTGCCATGACATTAGAGCACCTCTTTGGGTTTGGTATCCTCGAGGCCCTGATCACCGCTCTGATCTTCGCCTACATCCAGAGGACTGACACTACGATATTATACGGTGAGAAGTCGATCGCGCAAAAGAAGGGCAGAAAGGGCGCAAGTGTAGCATGAGGTAAGACCATGGATAAGATAATAAGAAATTTTGCCATTGGCCTGGTATTGCTGATCATCCTCGCCCCGCTGGGGCTTCTGGCAGTTGGAGAGACATTTGGAGAATGGGGCAACGAGGAACTCAAGGAGAAATTCGGACTTGTGCCTGAGGGATTGGAGAAGCTCTCAGGGCTCTGGAGTGCTCCATTGCCCGATTATGCCTTCCCGGACAGCGGCGATTCGATGAGTGTAGCCGCAGCTGCCTACATACTTTCAGCAGTGATCGGCGTCGTAATATGCGGCGGCCTGCTGTACTTCGTCGGAAAGAAGGTCGCCAAAGACTAGCGCTAAGCTTTTATTTTATCCTTTTTTTATACCTTGATTTGCTGTAAATTGCAACCTAGGAATGCAGCCACATGAATGGAGAATGATGATACCTGACTGGATGAAAGAAGTGGAAGTGGGCCCTTGCAAATGCTCTGCAGTACATCACGGCAAGAAGGGCTTCGTCGGAAAGACGATCGATGGAATTTTCGGCTTCCTGGAGGAGGCCTTTGTCTCAGAGAGCTACTCCAAGCGATCTGGCCTATTGCAGGGCTTGGACCCAAGGGCCAAACTGGTGTCCATTCTGGCCGTTGTATTCGCAACAAGCCTGATCGGTGACCTGAAACTACTGATATTTGTATATGCTTTGACGCTGTTGTTTGCATATCTCAGCAAGATAGATGTTGGATTTTTCATCAAGCGCGTCTGGTTATTCATCCCCATCTTTGCTGGCATCATCGCCACTCCCATGATCTTCAACATCTTCATCCCGGGAGACCCGCTCATTGGGGTTGCATACCTGGGAACAGGTGCGCATCTCGGGCCGCTGGCGCTGCCGGATAGCATATACATCACAAGACAGGGTGCCGTCGCGGCAGTGATCTTCACCATGCGTGTGGCGACCTGCGTGTCTGCTGTGGTTCTGCTTTTCATAACCACACCTCAGCAGACTCTCTTCAAGTCCTTGCGCACTGTGGGCGTGCCCAAGGTATATGTTCTGACGCTTGAGATGGCCTATAGATACATTTTTCTGCTGATGGATCTGGTACGCGAGATGTATGTTGCCAAGAAAGCGAGGACGATTAAAGCCAGAGGCATCTTTGAGGAACAGAGGTGGGTTGGAGGGCGCATGGGCTACACGCTTATCAGATCTCTGGATATGAGCGAAAAAGTACATATGGCCATGCTCTCCAGGGGCTTTAGTGGCGATGTCAAGATCATGCAGGAGTTCAAAATGCACAACCGCGACTATGTGGCAGGGGCGATGGCAATATCACTGAGCGTGGTATTGGTGCTGATCTCTCATAACATCATCCGGATCTAAGAGCATGAAGACGATCTTTGATTTGAGGAATGTATCCTATTCATACGTTGGAAAAATCGATGCCCTGAAGGATGTGAGCCTGAAGATCGGCCTTGGGGAGCATGTATCGATAATAGGCTCCAACGGCAGCGGCAAATCGACATTGCTGGCAATTTTAAATGGGCTGATATATCCAACATCCGGAGATTTCTACGCGTTCGACAACCAGATAACTGAAGAGGTCTTCGATTCCATCAAGGACAATGAGTTCAGAACATATTTTCGCACCAAGGTCGGATTCGTATTTCAAAATTCTGATGTACAGCTCTTCTCGCCTACGGTCTTCCAGGAGATTGCGTTTGGACCCTTGCAGCTGAATATCTCGCCCCAAGAGGTCACGACAAGGGTTGAGAATGTCCTGGAGATGATGCAGATCACCAAACTCAGAGATCGATCGCCACATACTCTGAGCGGTGGAGAGAAGAAGAAGGTATGCATAGCCTCAGTGTTGGTCAATAATCCAGATGTGCTTTTGCTCGACGAGCCCTCTGCCGGGCTGGACCCTCGAACTCAACTGTGGCTGGTAGAACTTTTGCAGGAGCTGGGGGCGGCAGGCAAGACGATAATCACTGCAACCCACGACCTTGAAATAATCGACCAGATCAGCAAAAGGGCTATAGTCATGGGCGAAGATCACAGAGTTAAAAAAGATGGGCCGACGATTGAAGTGCTCGATGACATGGCGCTCCTTCTGAGCGTCAACCTTGTGCACGAGCACATGCACTTTCATGGAAAGACTGTGCACGAGCATATCCACGCCCACATCGATGGTCATAAGCACGAGCACGGAAATAATTGATGATAGAGCAGCCCCGTTTCTTGCCCATCTCCCTCCAGGACTGCAAGAGCCTGGGGATAGATCAGTTGGATATAATTTTGATATGTGGAGATGCCTATGTCGATCACCCCTCTTTTGGAACGGCTCTGATCGGGCGGGTGCTCTGGGATGCAGGCTATTTCGTGGGGATAGTAGCTCAACCGGACTGGAGGTCGAATGAGGATCTTCGAGCTTTAGGAAGGCCGAGGCTCTTTTATGGCGTCTCCTCGGGCAACGTGGATTCAATGGTGAACAACTTTACACCAAATCTGAAGCGCCGCAGGTGGGACGTCTACTCGCCTGGCGGTGCCCTGCGCAGACCGGACAGGGCACTGATCGTCTACGCCAACATTGTCCATGCCCTCTACCCCGACGTCCCTATCATCCTGGGCGGAATCGAGGCAAGCTTACGCAGGTTTGCCCACTATGATTATTGGTCAGACTCTGTTCGACAGTCCATCCTGGCGGATGCGCCAGGAAGCTTGCTGGTCTATGGCATGGGCGAGAATCCCCTCAAGGAGGTGGCTCTGAGGATGGAAAAAGGTGAGAAAATTGAGGAGATCAGGGATGTGGCAGGGACTGTCGTCAAAGAGGAGGTGAGACGCTGGCGAGCGGCGCAGCATGATGATTCTCTGGTAATCCCAAGTTTCTCAGACGTCTCCTCGGATATTCGATTGTATGCCAGGGCTTTCGCGCTGCACTATGGGGAGCAGGACCCATTTTTGGGGCGTGCAGTTGTCCAGCCGCATCCAAAGACAGTCATCATCCAGAACAAGCCAGCTCGACCTCTGACGTGCGAGGAGCTGGATCACATCTACGAGCTGCCCTTCAGCCGCGAGGCACATCCAACCTACAGGGAGGCCGTCCCAGCTCTTGAGCCCGTGAGGTTCTCCATCACCAGCCACAGGGGCTGTTTTGGATCCTGCTCCTTTTGTGCCCTGACCCATCACCAGGGCAGGATAGTGCAGAGCCGCAGCATTGAATCCATAGTTCGCGAGGCCACAAGGCTCACCGGCATGAAGGGCTTCAAGGGCATCATTCAGGATGTAGGCGGGCCCACTGCGAACATGTACGGCCTGACCTGCCCGCGATGGAGACACGGGGCATGCCAAGACAAGCTCTGCTCTGCACAGTGTCCTAGCCTCGACAAGGACCACGCCCAGCAGGTTCAGTTGCTGCGCCATCTGCGCAAAGTGCCGGGCGTTCGGAAGGTCTTCATCAGCTCAGGCATTCGACATGACCTTCTGCTCGCGAATTCCTCAGACTACCTCCATGACCTCTGCCAGCATCACGTCTCAGGCCATCTGAAGATCGCGCCTGAGCACATCTCGCGCACTGTTTTGGAATGCATGCATAAACCGCCCGTGGAGGTTCTGAATGCCTTCTGCGAAAGATTCAGGAAGGTCTCAGAAGAGCTGGGACGGGAGCAATATCTTCTGCCATACTTCATGTCCGGACATCCCGGTTGCACCATAAAAGACATGATCGAGCTGGCGGAGTATTTGAGGGATCACCACATGTACACCGAGCAGGTGCAGGACTTCACACCCACGCCCATGACTGTTTCCACGACAATGTACTATACAGGCTTGGATCCATTCACCCAAAGAAGTGTGCATGTTCCAAAAGGCCGGGAGAAGAGAATACAGCGGGCCATTTTGCAGTACAGAGACCCGAGAAACTATGATCTGGTCAGGGAGGGATTGAGGATGGCAGGGCGCGAGGACCTGATCGGCGATGGAAGGGGATGCCTCATTCCTCGAACTGCAGGATCTTTGAGAGTGTCTAAAGGGCGCAAAGGAGGATTATGATCTTCGATGTTTTCAGCAGGTCATCTTATCGAAGCACTCCTGGCAGACCAACTTGCCGTTTGCCGTCCTGCCCCGGATCTCCATGAAGCCCTCGCCGCACTCCTGACAGCGCACAGAAGGATAAATCCTGGCCTTCTCAGGCTCTGGGATCTCGACCTCTCTCACTGAGAGCATCTCCTCGTCGGGCGCCGTCAGGATCTTTTTGATGGCATCCTCCCGCAGCAAATCGAGCTTTTGCCTCTCCTCAGGCGAGAGAGTTCCATTGAAAAACTTCTTTCTCAGATCGTCCATGCCCTCGAAGACATCGCCCTTGAAATAGATTCGCAGCGCCTTGCCATTGTTGCGGGAGTAGATGGTAAATGCCTGCTTTCCAAAGTCTTTGAAGATCAGGTTGCCCTTTCCAAAGGTGCAGCCCAAGATAGCCTGCAGTGCATCCACGCTGCAGGAGTTGTTCTCTGCGATGCATACAAGCTCTTCATCTACGGATCTTGGATAGTTTTCTTTAACATATTTTGCCACCCTGTAGCCTATGGCGAGGCCCGGGCAGATGTGGCCGTGAAACTTTGCAGCCTCTTTGAAGTCTTCGTCCATTTGAACCACCAGAGATTTGCGAGAATTGCAAATCTGCAATTTGCTATCGTTCGAAAGGATAAGTAGTACGCGCTCGTGTCCTTGTCGCAGCCGCAGCTGGCATGCACGAGGCGAAACAAAGATGAGTCACATACTGCTCTAAACTATCTTCATGAAGATGGGACGCAAAGCCAAGCCAAAGTCGCCTGAGGAGATGGCGCTGGTGCATCACGCCCTGGAAAATCCTGCTCGCAGGAATATGATCATCCTCATGAACCAGGGAAAGCTCTCTGTTTCGGAGATCGAAGCTGCGGTTGGGCCGAGCATGCTCGACTACCACATGCATCGGCTGGAGCTGGCTGGCTTGATTGAGGTGCGCGAGGGAAGGATTGTGCTGACTGAGGCGGGTGTGGCCTATGGGAGCCTCGTGAAGGTGCAAAAGGAGAAGGGCGGGGCGGATAAAACATGAAAGTGATCTTCCTTGGCACCAATGGCTGGTACGACACAGACACAGGAAACACCATCTGCACCCTCATAAACTGCGAGAATTACCACATCGTACTCGATGCAGGCAATGGCATCTATAAGCTAGATCGCTACATCCAAGACGACCTGCCTGTCTACCTCTTCCTCAGCCATTTTCACCTCGACCACATCGAAGGACTGCACATCTTAAACAAGTTCCACTTCTCCCAAGGCCTGAAGATCTTTGGCCAGAAGGGCACAGGCAAGGTCCTGGACACCATCATGCGCCAGCCCTTCACAGTTCCAATTGACATGCTGCCCTTTCCAGTAGAGGTGCAAGAGCTCTCTGAGGGGCCTTACAAGCTGCCCTTTGCCATGGAGTGCCGCTTCCTGGTGCACGCCGCGCCTACAATGGGCTACAGGTTCGACCTAGACGGCAAGATCATAGCCTACTGTCCTGACACAGGCGTCTGCGAGAATGCTGTGCTGCTGGCCGAGGACGCCGATCTCCTTATCTCCGAGTGCTCCCACAAGCCAGGCGAGGAGAGTCCTGCCTGGCCACACCTCAACCCGCAGGACGCTTGTGAGATTGCACGCCGGGCTGGGGCAAAGCGCCTAGCCCTCACGCACTTCGATGCTGGGCGCTACACGAGCATACAGGAAAGGCTGGATGCTGCGGCAAGCGTTCTGGACTGCAGCGAGATCGTAGTCGGACTTGATGGGCTGGTGCTGAAATTATGAGGATAGGACCTGTGATAGTCTTATTGCTGGCGTTATGCGATCTTGTGGCTTGCGGCAGTGCACAGAGCACGAGCAGCTTTCAGAGCGTGAGCGGCCAGAGGATGGCTGAGCGATTTCAAGGCCCGGAGTCCCCCGCCTGTCCGGGCGTGGGAGGAGTTCACCAGGTGCTAGATACTACGTTTACCAAAAATCCCATCACAGGAAAGCCTATCTACACTTATGTTGTTTCTGCCTCTGGAGAGCCGTACTACTTTTATGCAGATAATACTGGCAAGCAGGTCACCTCGCACTCAAGCATGTCGATTGCGCCTTACAACGGTTGGATAACAGCATAGAATTGGAATGATCCAGCAGCAGGCCCTGTCACGCGAAAAGCTTTTATTGCGCTGCGTCCATTGATCAGCCGGTGGGGTCAGAATGAGGACTGCATTTGCAGTTGTAGTATGTGTATTGTTATGCCTTTTGGCAGCGCAATGCCATGCTCAGAGCACAAGCCGTTTCCAGAGCGTTGGTGGAGATTTTGGCCAGACCTGGATCAGCAATTTCAAGGCCGCGAACCCTGAGCCTGCCCAGGAGAGCAGCAATGGCAGCGATCTGTGGAGCTGGGGAGGCGCCCCAAAGGGGAGCATAGTCGTCAATGGCAAGCTGCAAGCCGATCCCTATTATTACTGGAAGTCGCTCAACTTTACCAACGGCTGGCTGGGAGAGACCAGCGTGGACCCCTACACAGGAAACCCGGTCTATGGATATGTAGACCCAAATACTGGATTTGTCAGGTACTTTTACGTTGACCCCAGTACTGGAAAGCCGGTATACGTGAATTATGATCCAGCCACGGGGACTCCCACCTATGGCAGCGTCTCACCCTTCTATGCATCCAACGACTGGTCGGGCAATTATGCGCTGCCATCCGTATTCAACTCGAACAGTCCTTGGGGTTGAAGGCAAAACCCCCTTGAAGAAAACTCAATAGACGGAGGAAAAGCCAATGAATTCCAAAAAGTACTTTGCAATTTTTGCTTTGCTCTCGCTGGCTGCAATCTCAGCGCATGGAGAGCTGACCGAATACCAACAGGGCGTTTATGCAGGCTTGAAGGCAGGCATGATGATAGGCAAGCTCCTGGGAGCTGCTCCCTACGATCCGAATCAGGCTCAGCAGTTCAATCTTCAGGTGGACCTGTTCAACCAGGGGCTCGCAGGAGCATTCGGAGACAACCAGACTGCGATAAACACCTTCAAGCTGCAGCCCTACAGCGCCACAGCCGCGGCAAAGTCGGCCTACACGGGCAAGCCAGTACATTCGATAGACGGAAGCTGGAACCAGAGCAATGTCACAGTTCTGGGAGATGTGGATGAGGGCGTGAGGATCTACGACATGCCAGCATCGTCGTATTACACATGGGTCGGAAACCAGGGCAGCATACCCTCTTTGGGATATAGCGGCGGATACAATAATCTAGGCTCTGTTTAGCCTCGCATAACTTTTTTCACATCGTTTTTTCCTGGGAATTGCTGTCTTGGATGATCTCTTCCAGATAAATTTACTCCTCTGTCTTTTTCCGAAGATCATCATCAAATTGTTATGCGCCTAATATTATAGTATAAACCTTAACTCCCATCATGTAGGGAATACATTCTACTGATAACCAGATTGCATCGAATCAATATTAAAATTAAAAATATATATAGTTCCATACTTAGCGATATGGAACAATGGGCCAGGGATTGGTTGGAAGGGGAGCGTGCCAAGGGAGTAAAGCGCTTGGAGATCAAGAACCGAGGGTCAAAGCATTACGTCTTCGAATCAACAACTCATTGGGATAGCATTCTCAAAAAGCGCGTCAAGAGATCATAAAAAAAGTTGGAGTGGCAAAATAATCTCACTCTTTGATATCCCATTGCTCCACATTCCACCACAGTTCGCCGGTAAGTCCGCCATGCTCATGAGGAGCAGGACGTGGCTTGACACCGGTGATCTTGGAGCTGACGGCATAAATGGTGTTCCCGAAAGCCACAAATGCGGTGGGCTGATCTTCGACGAGTATTTTCTGCAGATCTCCGTAAATCCTCTTACGCTGATCTTGATCGAATGTGGTTCGGCCCTTCTCTAGCAGGCTATCGACCTCAGGATTAGAATAGGATGGCAGATTCCATGTTCCTTGACCGATGAACTTGGAGTCGAACTCCTTATAGTTATAGTCATCAGGGTCCATGGGGTTGCCACCGGCCCTAATGACCACCTTATGCCAATCCTCGACATTCATCTGGTCTGAACTTTTGCCTACAGGGTTGGCTTTGATTCCGAGTGCCTGAAGATCTGTGGCCACTGCAATGGCGATATCTTTTCTTACAGGATCGTTGCTCAAGTAAAGAATGTCAAACTCCAGCTTCTTGCCGTCCTTCTGGAGTATACCATCGTTTCCTTTCTGGAATCCCGCCTGATACAAGAGTTGTTCAGCCCTCTCGGTGTTATATGAAAAGGCTATATCGGGATTATATGCCCAGCTCTTTGGATTTATTGGTCCATATGCAGGAACACCCTGACCTTTGAAGATAGCATCTACTATCTGCTGCTTGTCTATAGCATAACCAATGGCCTGACGTACCTCTTTGATATTGAAAGGCCACTCTTGGTTTGGCATGTTCATGCTGTACCACTGGGCAGATGGGACCGAATGGACCTTAACTCCTTTTTCATTCTCCAAAGTTTTCATGGTCTGAGGGTCAACCTCTATGGCATCGACCTCGCCGGTTTTAAGTAAATTGACACGAGCACTGGCATCTGGCACAATTATGTACCTCAAAGTGTTGACCTTTGGGGCCTCTCCAAAGTAGTCTGTGTTAGCGGTCAGAACAAGCTCCTCAGCGTGCTTCCAGGAATCAAACTTAAAGGGACCTGTGCCAATCGGTTTTTGCCAGTAGTCTGTTTTGCTCAGGTCCTGGCCATCTAATATGTGTTTTGGAAGGATCGGCAAAGCAAAGCGCTCCAGATAGGATACAACTCCCTCCTTGAGGGTAAACTTTATAGTGTTGGGATCGATGATAGAGACATCATCTATATTTTGGTACTCTGAAGTGACAGGAAATACGGATACCCATTTATCGTCCATGACAGAGTCGTAAGTGAACTTGACATCATCAGCCGTGAAATCCTTTCCATCCTGCCATTTCACCCCTTTTTTAAGATGGAAGGTGTAGACCTTTCCGTCTGCTGAAGCCTCCCAGGACTCCGCAAGATCTGGAACCATCTTCAGATTCTCATCGGATTTGATCAGACCGCTATAGATCTTCATGATGTCGTAAGCGTTGGCATCTGACACTGGATTGAGATTGTCTGGCTCCTGCGCCAGCGCTATATTTATGGTCTTTCCTGAAGCATCGGCGCTCATTGCCGGAAAGGCCATCAGGAAGACAAGGCATAAGACCATGGCAAAAGCTTCAATTGATTTAGTACTATATCCTATCGATCGTTTTTTAGATTTCATTTAACT
>JAUCQD010000223.1 GCA_030372945.1 Methanothrix sp.
AGCGTCAGATGTGTATAAGAGACAGAGCAGATACCCCAGCCCTCTATTTTTTTGTAAATTTTTCAGGAGGTTCAATACCTGGGCCTGCACGGATATATCCAGGGCTGAGGTGGGCTCATCAAGTATCACGACTTTTGGATTGAGGAGCAATGCTCTTGCGAGGGCAACTCTTTGGTTTTGGCCGCCCGAGATCTGGCAGGGATTGCGACAGAGCAGCTCTTCTGAGAGGCCAACGGTCTCCAATATATCCAATGTCCTCTCCTTCCATTCCCTCTTTGGAATTTTTATGAGGCTCAGAACATCGTGTATGGACCTCTCAATGCTCTTCCTGGGATTCAAGGAGCCCTCAGGATCCTGGAAGACCATCTGCACAGCTCTCCGAAATTCGAGGAACTCCTTTGCGCGAAGACGCGAAATGTCCCTTCCTTGAAAAATTACGCTTCCTGCCGATGGCCTCTCAAGGCCTGCCAAAATCTTCCCCAAAGTCGTCTTTCCCGAGCCAGAGTTCCCCATCAAACCAATGGTTCGTCCTTCCTCCAGCTCTAAAGAGACATCAGCCAAAACTCTGCGTTTCTCCTTGAGGATCAGACCATGCTCGTGGATCTTCGAGACCTGTGCTGCTTTCAATATTGCCAGCATCTCACCTGCCTTTCATCTCCATCTATCTTTCTGATCCTTTGCTTTTGCATGCATTCTTGGGTTTTATATGGGCATCGGGGATGGAATTTGCAGCCTTGCGGAGGATCGATCATAGAAGGCGAGGCACCCGCGATTGGCTTGAAGCCTCTTTCTGGAAGGCAGTCGAGCAAGGCACAGGTATAAGGATGCAAGGGCTCTCTCAGAACATCCTTGCACTTGCCCATCTCGACGATCTCTCCGCAGTACATCACCGCAATCCGATCAGAGATCATTGCGGCCAAAGAGATATCATGGGTTATAAGCAACAAAGAGGCGCCAGTCAAGTCCATGATCTTTTCGATCTCCGAGGTCACATCCCTGGCAAGAGCCCTATCCAGACCCTTGGTGGGCTCGTCAGCAATGATTATCTTGGGCGAGAGGATCATGGATGTTGCAATCATAACCCTCTGGTTCATGCCTCCGGAGAACTGAAAAGGATACATCCTCATGAGGCTGCGCTCTCCCAGTCCCAAGCGGCTCAAAAATCCTTTGGCCACCTGGTGAGACTCGCGGCGCGCCATTTTCCTGTGAACCTGCAAGGGCTCTGCGATCTGCTCTCCCACCTCGATGATCGGGTTCAAGGATAAAGATGGGTTTTGAAAGATGATGGAGATCTCGTTGCCTCTGACGCGAGAGATCTCTTTTTCTTCAAGTTTGAGCAGATCCATTTTCGAAAAGAGAGCCTTGCCTTCCACGACTGCATTGCCGGGCAAAAGTTGCATTATTGCACTGGCTACTACAGATTTTCCACAACCCGTCTCGCCCACCAAGGCAAGTGTCTCCATCTCATAAATATCGAATGCGACATCATCTGCGGCATGGACCAGGCCCAGAGGCGTCTCGAATCTAACTGACAGTCCTACAACCTGCAAGATGGGTGCATTAATATCATGGCGCATGCTCATTCTATCCTCATCGTCTCTTCTTCGCGCTCCTCCAGTGAAAAGCCCATCAGGACCAGTGAGAGAACTGAGAGGGTGATGCACAGGCCTGGAGGCAGATACCACCACCAGTATCCGTTTATGAAGCCCCCGCGTGTGAATGCAAAATTGATCATCATCCCCCAGCTCTTCATGGTTGGGTCGCCCAGGCCCAAGAAGGATATGGACGCCTCTGAGATCATGGCCGAGGCGATGGTCAGCAGGAACTTGGGCATTATTACATGAAGGATATTGGGAAGAATGTCTGAGAAGATTATGTGCATGTGAGAGAAGCCCAGCGATCGAGAGCATTCAATGAAGCTCGTCTCTCTGATCTGCATGGCCTTCGACCTCACGACCCTGGCAGTGGAGGTCCACCACAAAGCGCCCATGATGAGCGCCACCAGCCAGAAGCTGGGCCTCAAGAAAGCCGCCAGTATTATTATCAGGGGAATTTGCGGTATCATCAGGAAGACATCCGTGATTCCCATGAGGGTCTCATCCATCAGGCCGCGGAAGTATCCTGCGAAAAGGCCTATCAAAGTGCCGATCAGCGTGGCCATAAGCGCCGCCCCAAAGCCAACGATGAGAGAGACCCTTGAGCCATAGATCAGCTCTGAGAGGATATCATTTCCCAGGTCGTTCGTCCCAAGAATATGCTCTCGACAGGGCGCTAAAAAGGGTTCGAATCTGTTCCAGGGATCATACGGGGCGAATATATCAGAGAAGGCTGCCAGGATAAAGATGGTCAGGAATAAAAGAAGACCAAATAGGGCAATTCGGAGGCCCCTCATGTCCAGCCTCAAGATCTTAGCCCACTCTGTCGCTTTGCAGCTTGCAACTCTATTGAAATCTCCTGCCATCACTGCCACCTCACGCGCGGATCTATGCGGCTGTAGAGAAGATCTGCCAGCAGATTAGCAGAGACAACCATGACTGTGATGACGAGAAAAGACCCCTGCAAGACCGGATAGTCCCTGGAGAGAAGTGCATCGTAGATTAGGTTGCCCATGCCGTTCATGGAGAAGACGATCTCGATGAAAAGCGCACCGCTCAAGATGAAGCCGAAGTCCAGGGCAAGCAGAGTGATTATGGGCAGAATGGCGTTCTTGAAGATGTGGCGAAAGAGGATCTCCTCCCCATAAAGCCCCTTGGCACGAGCGTAGGCAGCGTACAGATTCCCGCGCTCCTGGATGACGCTCCCCCGCATGATCATGTAGTTTCTGGAAAGAGAGAAGAGCGTCATCACTATGACAGGAAGCATAAGATGATGGGCTATGTCCAGGGCCGAGCCTGTGGAATAAAATCCTTTCAAGGGAAAGAGGCCAAGTTTGAAGGATAGAGCATAAAGAAAGAGCAGGGAGAGGAAATAAGGTGGTGTGCAGTAGATCATCAGAACCAGGCCTGTCTCAAACTTTTGGCCAGCGTCTCTGCTCTTCCAGCCAGCCAGGGCCCCCAGAAAGGTACCCAGGATCGCTCCCAGGATCAAAGACGGGATCGCCAGCAGGAGCGTCCACTTCATGCGAGACAGAATGATTGCACTGACAGGAGAGTGCAGGTGGTAGGAGTATCCCAGGTCAAAGCTAAAGATATCTCTCCAGTAAGCCAGGAACTGCTCATGGAGCGGCAAGTCAAGGCCCATCTTGGCTCGCAGCTCCGCTATTGACTCTTCTGTCAACATCACATCTTCCCCAAGCAAGTTGGCCAGAGGATCGCCAGGCATGGCCCTGGGAATCGCAAAGTTGAGGGAGAAGATGAGGATGATTGCAAGGAAATATCTGATCGCCTTTTTACCCGAGAACGTCATCGTCGCCTCATTCGTATAGCTCATCCAAAAAGAGGCCCATCCTGGGGCGATAAATCGACGGCAACAAGATCGCCCCCGAATGGATGGAGGAGATGCCCCAAAAAAGGAGCACTCCCTCCAAGAGGTTCAACTGGCTAGTTGCTCGCTACCGTCGAATTTCCTCCATTTCTGTATGCAGGCTCATTCTCAGGCCTTCTGCACGCTCAGGAAATTATCAGCGTTGTATATGCCATAGAGCGGATTTGAGATCCAGCCGGTCCAATCCTTGTTGTAGGGCGTGATCACCTCTCCCCAGTAGAGCGGAATTGCCGGAAGGTTCTTTGCATAGTAGTCCTGCATCTCGTGGGCATACTCCTCGAGCTGATCTTTTGATGTTGCTGCCATGATCTGATCGCAGAGCTTCAAGTACTCGGGGTCATCCACTGTGCGCAGCACGCCCTGTCCTGTCCTTCTAGAATCAAAGTATGCTGAGCCCCAGTTAGCATAGACCATCATTCCCCAGGGAGTCGTGCGTGTAAGTGTGAGGTCGTAGTCGAAGCTCTCTTTTAGGGTGTACCAGGTGCTCTGATCAACTGTCTTTATCTCAGCAGTCATCCCAAGGCCTTTCAGGTAGTCCACCATCAGCTCGGCCATTCTTTGATAAGACGACTGAATCAGGAGCGTTAGCTTGACGGCCTTTCCTTGGGGCGTCTCGAGCACGCCATCGCCATCCGAGTCTTTATAACCCGCCTCCGCTAGAATCTTCCTGGCTTGATCTGGATCGTACTTCAACGGCTCAGTCTCCTTGAAGTATGCCATGCTGGGGGGAACAAATCCGCGATTTGCAACCTGTCCATAACCTTGAGCATCAAGCTTTAAGATCTCATCGTAGTTTATCCCGTATGCTAAGGCCTCTCTGAACTTGATGTCGGACATTGGTTCTCTCTTCAGGTTTATTCCAAGTATTGCAAACCCAACATTGGGCTTTTCTTCGATCTCGAATTTGCCCGTGTCCTTCAGCTTCTGTACGTTTGCGGCAGGATACGTCCCTGCATACTTCCAGTAGGCATCAACTTCCCCTTTCTCAAGGGCCAGGGATAGAACGTCCATATTGCTGAAGGTATGAAGCTCAATTGCATCGATCTTGGGCTGAGTGCCTGTCCAGTAAGGATTCTTCTTGAAGTAGACGATGCCTGCTCCAATATCGGTCTTAGAGATGACGAACGGGCCACATCCAACGATCTCACCTTCGTCGATCTTCTCTGTAGCATTCTCGACCTTCTCCCAGATGTGCTTGGGCAGAACATTATGGGTGGCGAGCTCCAGACTCAGGGAAGAATCTGGTTTTTTAAGCTTGAAGACCACAGAGTCGTCCTGCACAAGTATCTCGGAGACGACGTCCTTCATCCAGGCAGTATTGGGATCCTGTTTTGCCAAGTAGTCGAAGGTGAACTTCACATCTTCTGGAGTTACGTTCTCTCCGTCGCTCCAGCGCAGGCCATCCCGGATCTTGAAGGTCCAGGTCAATCCATCATCGGACACCTCGGAACTTTCAGCAGTCAGCCCCTCAATCTTCCCATCCGGCGTCATCTTCATTAACGGAGGATTTGATAGATGGGCGAAGATGCCCAAATAGTAGTCTCCAACCAGAGATGGAGATTTGACAATATTGGGCGTGCCGATCTTCAATACAGTCCCACTGGATTCCTCGCCTTGGGCTGCTGTCCCCAGGATCATGAAGACGAGGAGGAGAGAGACTGCGAAATAATGCAAACCACTTCTCATAACACTTCGATCTCCTTTTTTGCTACAGATTTTTGTGTTTTGTATAAAAAATTTGTGGTTTAAAAAATACGATATGATTTTATAGACGGAAATGGATTATTATTGTTATTGAAGTTGGGAATGAAAATTGAAGTTGTGAAGACTGCGGTCTTAAGGTCGAGGAGCTAAATCACCGGTGCAATCAATCACAACAGTTAATTAGTACAATGCGTCTGAATAGATATCTCAAGAATCTCAAGAGGTCAGAAAATGGCAATTGCAGCAAAAAATCTGGGACTTCCTGGCACCGAATATTTCGGAATGGGATGGTTGCGGGACCTTCCGGATATGAGAGACTATACCATAGAAAATCCGGAAATAAAGCCGCTGTTAGTTAAATTGGGCTTATTGAAGGTGCGGACCCTTCCAGCATCTGTAGACCTGAGAAAGTGGTTTTCTCCAATAGAGGATCAAAAACAGCTCGGTTCTTGCACTGCCAACGCTGGTGTCGGACTTTTCGAGTATTTTGAGAAGAGGGCCACAGGTAACTGGGTGGATGCTTCCAGGAGGTTCTTGTACAAGACCACCAGAAATCTGATGGGCGTGACTGGAGATACAGGGGCTTACATTAGATCGACCATGGCAGCGATGGTGCTTTTTGGAATGCCCCCAGAGAAGTTCTGGCCTTACACGGATAAGGACCCAGATTTCGACATTGAACCTTCAGCATTCCATTATGCCTTTGCAGAAAACTACAAGACTATCAAGTACTACAGATACGACCCGCCAAACCTGTACACCTCTGAAGTTCTTCAGGACATCAAGACGAACCTTGCAGGTGGGTTGCCATCTATGTTCGGCTTTGTGGTTTATGACTCCATCAGTCAGGCTGCAAAGACAGGAGCCATACCATTCCCAGCAAAAGGTGAGAAAGTTTTGGGCGGGCACGCAGTAGATGCTGTTGGCTACGACGATAACAAGAAAATAAAAAACAATACTAATGGTGCTGAGACCAAAGGTGCGCTGCTCATAAGGAACTCCTGGGGCACTGCTTGGGGAGAAAAAGGCTACGGTTGGCTGCCATACGACTATGTCCTGAGCGGCCTGGCCACAGACTGGTGGTCTATCATAGATGCCAAATGGGTGGATGCTGGAACCTTCGGGTTTTAGCTCCCCCCTTAGCTCTTTGGCAGCTCGACTGTCGTCAGCACGTGATCTGTCTCCTCAACAAGCCTCCTTTGCGGGACGCCGTTGATGGCCGCGAGCAGCGCTGCGCCTCCCATTCCCACGCCCTCCTTGACATACCCTTGGGCATAGATCTGCACCGGCGGGATCTTGGAGTTCTCGAGGCCTGGATCAGAGTAGTAGTAGGGTATGCCCAGCGATTCCACGATATCCTTGAACCCTGCAGTCCTGTCCTCGATGATGTACTTCGTGGTGGCAATGGAGATGTCCCCCTCGATTTGAAGGGCTTTTGCCAGGGCCAGGACTGCAGCCATCTGTGTTCCTCCTGCCAGCACTACCTTGGTGCCCAAAAGGCCGCGCATGACCCCAAGCGCAGAGGGCATCATGGGATCGCCAAGCTCCCTCACAGCTTTGAGGGGATCGTTCTTGAGGCTGCCTTCTTTGATTTTTGCGCGAGCCATGGCCTCTTGCACCACCTGAGCCTTCAGCTCCAGGGGATTGGTGGCAAAGCTGCTGCTGACGTTACCCTCATAGCCGAGTGCCTTGAGAACTGCAAGGGCTGTGGTTGTGCCTCCTGCAATTGACTCTCCGATGAATACGCAGTCAGAGAGGCGAGCAAGCTTCTTTCCCAGAAGCTCTGCATTTTCATAGAGTGCCCTGGCGTCTGGTACAGCAGTCTGCTTCCTGATGTCACTGCCTGCTGCTCCTCCCAGCTCTACATAAGGGATGGCCGGTTTCTTGCGCAGGCCCGAGGCCACGAACAGCGATGGAATGCCCGTCAGGTTTAGGGCTGCCTTGGTGACGATGGCGGGCGTTGGAGAGCCTCCCGGGGCTTCAGGCAGCTCTGGCATGGTTATGATCTTATTGGTCTCCACCAGCTCAGCATCCGCACCGGGCGTGTAGTCGGTGAGCTCTGGTGTGGTGCCTGCGGCGCTGAGTCCGGGAATCTTGCCAGTGTCTGTATTCGAGATGATGCAGAGGAAGAGAGGCCGCTTGGGCCTGAATTCAAAATCGGGGTATATCCAGTTTGGCATGATCTACTGCCCAGGCTCTTAAGATATATTAAATCCACGCTACATTATTTAATTCAAATTTATCTGATTTCCGATAAAGCTCCTTTTAGCACCCAATTTTCTTAACAATATGAGGCAAAGAGTTAATATAGGAGATTCACATTTGAGTTAAACCATAATAAGTAATATAAATTTTGATAATAGTAATACGAAAATAACTGAGGAGGGATAAGAACGAAAAGAAGTAAACCCTGTGTAGCGATTCTGGCATTGTGCATCGCCGCGCTGATGCCTTATGCGTTAGGAGCTGGCTACGTCCAACATATATTTGGAAATGCGAATATGGACGGGACGATTGATGTGTTGGACATAAATTATCTGAAGGACATAATCAGCGGAAAGGAGAAGCCAACAGATCTGGCCGATGCCAACTATGATGGCAAGATCGACGAAAAAGACATAGCACAGGTAGAGCAGATCATAAATGGAACGGAGAGCAACCTGACCATCCTCGACGGCAACGGCGTTCCAATAACCATCCGGGAGCCAGTCGAGAGGGTGGTGGTCGAGTACCTGGATAACGCCGACATGATGCAGATCCTCAAGAAGACAGATGCAGTTGTGGGCGTCGACCTGGCAGTGGCGAAATCGCCGGCCGAGTTTCCAGAGCTTTCCAGGAAGACAAACGTCGGTGCCATGTACAAGGACCCAGACTACGAAAAGATCCTGAGCCTGGATCCGGATGTTCTCCTGACCTTTTCCAATGTGACCTCTGAGAAACAAAAGAACCTGCCTGGAGTGTCCGTAGTATTTGCAGGCCTGTATTACCCAGACCTGCTCAGCCCCGAGACATCTGCCTTCACCGATGGCGTGAAGAAGCTGGGCTATATCATGAACGCCAGAGATGAAGCAGAAGATTACATCCAGTGGCACATGGGCTCCATAAACAAGATCAAATCTCTGACGGAAAAGATCCCAGACGGAGAAAAGCCGCGAGTGCTGGTTGCCGCTTATCCCGATGCCGATAAGAAGACCATATACACCTTCGCCAAGATCGACACCCTGAGCAACATGGTCTCATTGGCTGGAGGAAATACAATCGCCTCAGAGCTTCCTGACTTTCTCAAATCATCTTACAGGATTGAGGTCGATCCCGAGTGGGTAATTGAGCAGGACCCCGACTACATCATACTTCTGGTGGTGGCCACAACGTATAGTGGAGTGCTCATGGACCCGCCAAGCGGCTATGAGGCAGATGATCCGACCGGCATGAAGAAAGCACTTGAAGCATTCCAAAGCCGTCCGGAGTTCTCCAATCTGACTGCAGTGAAGAGTGGCCACGTCTACATCATAAGCGGCAACATGAGAAACGATGCTAGCAAGGGCTTGATTGGAGCTGCATACCTTGCAAAGATCTTCCACTCCGACAAACTCGGAGATCTTGACCCTGAAGAGCTGCACAAGGAATACCTTCAGAAGTTCCTTGGGCTGAGCTACAACCTGGATGAGCACGGCGTTTTCATCTATCCGCCACTGGTAAAAGATGGAAAGCTGGAAGGCGTGCCTGACAGTTACTACCAAAGCCTGATCTCTGCCAACACAACTGCCAAGGCATAAACGACTGCACAATAGACCCTGGAGATCTCCTCCCCTTTTTTCTCAGCCGGGTGCGGGTCACCCTTTGTACTCTCCGCCCACCAGCTCGCGAATCCTTTCTGCGATCTTGGGACCTACCTTCTCCACCTGCTGCAGTTCTGCCTCGGATGCGGTCATGATCCTCTCGACGGATCCGAAGTGCTTGAGAAGATTCCTGGCCACGGCTGGCCCAACGCTCGGTATGGCAGATACCAAGTACTCCTGCTGCTCGGCAAGAGTCCGAGCGGTCTTGTGGCCGTGGACTTTCGGCTCCCTACCCTCTCTATGCTCCCTGGCAGACAGCATGGCGATGATCGAAGCTGTCTCCTCCTGATCATCAGTGGGAATGATGGGAAGACCCCAGTCAACAGCTACTGCTGCAAGAGCGCCCCGGATGGAATTGGGACTTACGGCCCTTCTGTAAAGGTCTCTGCCCTCGAGTATCAAGACAGGTCGATCATAAGACCTGCACAGATCTGAGATCTGCCGGAATAAATTTCTCTCTGGGTCTATCACAGATGCAACGAAGTCCTGGGCGGTCTTGCGCTCGACTGCCACGCGATCGCTGATCACATAGTCCCCGACATCGAGATTTTTCAGGGTGATCGCAAGCCCGCGGGCCTCCAGGAGCTTGCCCATCTCCCGCTCGCGCGGGTCGACCAAGATGCTTCCCAGGCCCTCGACATTTTCTTTGCGAGGCTCTTGAAAACTGTTAGGGACGTCGTTGATCTGCATCTGTCGCGAAGAGACATCCTTTGTTCGCGATTCAAAAGCATTGGCGCTCAGGCCACGCATCTGCTTTTGCATTGTTTTCTCTTTTCGATCCGAGATCCAGTAATACGCCTCGTCGCGAGTGCCCTTGGCGATCAACACAACTACCCTTCCAGCCCTGGCCCTGCCCGTCCGGCCCTTGCGCTGAATGCTTCGAATCTCGGAGGGCACGGGCTCATAAAACAGCACTAGATCCGTTGAAGGTATGTCGATCCCCTCTTCGCCCACTGACGTGGCGATGAGGACGTTGAAATCGCCAGAGCGAAACCTTTGAAGTATCTCTGCTTGCTTCTTCTGGCTCAAACCTTCATCGTCCTCTCGACTGGACTGGCCCACGAACCTCACTGCCCTGATGAGAGGGTCGCCCTTCAGCAACTTGAGCAGTGCTGATGCAGTATCCCTGTAGTTGGTGAAGACCATGATGCGCGAGTCAGGCTTGGCCTCGATCTGATCTTGCAGGATCTTCTTTACTGCTGCGGGCTTGGGGTGCTCCACAGTCGTCTGCTGCAAAGCTGCCATGGCCTGCCTGAACTTCGGGTCCTGCATGATCCTTCGGGAGGCCTTGGAGCCGCTACTGGAGAGAGCCTCGCCCTCAAGCCTCTGGAAATATCTGAGAAGAGCGCTCGTTCCTTGGGTCTCTGCAAGTTCGACTGCATGCTGCAGCTTTAAAATCTCTGCCATAAGGGAGATCCCCTTGAAGGTCGCATGATTTGCCTGCTTCTTGGCCGATGAGATGAGTGCGGCCTGGAGCGCAAGAAGCTCTTTTTTCGACGCTTTAGGGTCGATCCTGACCTGCGAGACCCCCAGAAGGTTCAGGTCGTCTATGCGGCTCTTCAGCACCTCCTCGATCGCTGTCCTGATCTTCAATAGCTCCTCGGGAACTGCAAGCCTCACCCACTCGATCTCCCGTTGGTGAACAAAAGGAGCCACATCTGGGTCATTTTCAGACTTGGTCTGGATATTCTCGATCCCAAGATTTGTGCAGATCTCAGCTATCCTCTCCGCCTGGCTGCCTGGACTTGCGGTGATGCCCAATACAAGGGGATTGTGTGCCTCGCGAGCATAGCGCCCTGCTATGTAAACGTAAGCATAGTTGCCCACACCCCTGTGGGCTTCATCGAAGATCACAAGCGATACGTCCTCAAGGTCAACTCTCCTGGAGAGAAGGTCGTTTTCGATCACCTGCGGCGTGGACACGACTATGCGGGCATTCTTCCAGGACTCTGCTCGCGTATTTGGAGGAGACTCACCTGTCAATAAGACGACCATTGATCCGTCCCTGAGAGCTCGGCGAAGGAAAGAAGCATGCTGCTCTACCAGTGGCTTGGTGGGTGCAAGAAAAAGCACCTTGCCAAGGTCCAGCCTTGCAAGCAACACCAGTAGGGCGATCACTGTTTTGCCAAGGCCCGTTGGCACAACGATCAAGCTCGATGCCTTGAGAGCATTTGCCGCCAGGTCCAACTGGAAGAGCCTCTTCTCGACAGTCTGGGCTTTGAGAAGAGGATGCTCCAGGTAGAAGGACATAGCAGTTCCTTTAATGGGTCATCGTATTTAATTTTGAAGGATGATTTTTCTG
>JAUCQD010000224.1 GCA_030372945.1 Methanothrix sp.
GAGTATAGTCGCGTATCCATCATCAGCCCTCTCCAGCCGCCAGGGAACGCGCTTGTCGAATGAGGATGCCTGCACAAGGCGATCGGCTAGTAGCTCCCGCCCATCTCCTTGATGGTGCGCTTGATCTCGACGATATCCTCCTCAATCCGAGCAAACCGCCTCTCCAGATGATCATGCAGATCTGACCTCATGCCACGAATCTCCCCGATGGTCTCGTCCTGCTTCTCCAGCATCCTGTCCTGTTTTTCGAGCATTTTATCTTGTTTTTCGAGCATACTGTCCTGTTTTTCGAGCATACTGTCCTGTTTTTCGAGCATCATCTTTCCTACGGACAGGTTTTCCTTGCTCACCATCAGGTTTTCCTTGCTCACTTTCAGGTTCTCCTCTCCCAACTCGATGCTTCTATGCAGCAGCCCGACAGCGACATCGAACCTCTCTCCCAGCTCCTCCTGCCAGTCCCCTCTCAGGATCTTGAAATACTGAAATTCACCTGTCGCAGCGGACCAGTTTGCATCCAGCGCCTGTACTCTGATTGGTCCATCCTGAATGTTTATGGCTTTCACAAACTCCAATAAAGCAGCTTCCTCTCCTTCGGCCACGATCTTTACATCGTAAGGTTCCAGATTCTGGACGGTGCCCGAGAGCCCCAGGTTCCGGGCGATCTTCTGGACGGCGTCCCGAAATCCAACCTTCTGGACGTCTCCCTTGGCAATGATCTCCGCTCGAAGCATGTCAATCTCGCATCTCTTTACTTGCAAACAGACTAGACTGCTCAAAGGCCTTTAAGTTATCTATAGCATAGTTTGATGTTGGGACTCGTTTCTGCCCACACCAGCCTCTCGACCTACCGCAGTTGCCCGAAGCGCGTTCTCGCCTTTCTCGGTAGTCCCGGATCATGCCCTCCGGAGCGCACCACCAGGCCGCTGTGGGGTGAGAAGGTCGCGGAGGATGGTGTAAAAGTTCAGACCGGATTTATAGACAATTTGCGTTTTGGTTGCCCCACCGCCACGCACACTTGTAAGATATTTAGTAGGATCTGGTCCTTGTAACGCTTGCGTGACATGAGGGGTGGGATATGGGGGGGTTGGTACTTATATAAGTTACTGACTGAGTATACTGAAACCGCAGAGACCATGAGTACTAGGACTCTCCAGCCAGCTTGAGCACAGCTTCTCGTGTTTGTTCAGCCAGGCGGAATCCTAGCTCATTTAGCCTGTCCAGTGAAGGCTCCACCGCTACCAGAAGACCCACA
>JAUCQD010000225.1 GCA_030372945.1 Methanothrix sp.
ATTCCAGCCAGAGACTCAAAGATAAACTATATCTTCCTTATAGTACAAAGATATAAAAAGGCTGAGATAATCCTTGATGTGCCTTGTTATTAGGAAGTTGTTCTTCACGTGCTCTCTCCCATTCACCCCGAGCTTCTGGGCGTATTCCGGCTCGCTCAACAGCTCCCTCAAATAATGCGCAGTTCCAGCTATTGAATATGTGAGAATTCCTGTACGTTTATGTCTTATTTGAAGGGGAATGCCGCCTGCAGCTGTTGCTATGACGGGCTTCGCCTTCCAGAGGGCCTCTGTCACAGTCAGCCCGAATCCCTCTCGAAGGGATTTTTGTAAGATGACTGTAGAGGCTCTCTGCAGTGCATTGATCTGTACATCGCTGGATGGGGGAAGATAAATAATGTGAATATCTGGATCCGATTTCGCTGCTGATCTTATCTGATCCAGGATGCGAGGCCCTTCTGGATCGTCTGTGGCCCCACCGCCCGCTAAAGCCAATTGGCAATCAATGTGATCCTTTACCCTCTTGTAGACATCGATGACGCCCAATGGATCCTTGAGATAGTCGAATCTGGAGATCTGGGATACAATCGGTCGATCTCTATCAAGGCCAAAGCTTTCTACTACCGAATCGATGGTCTCTTCGGGAAGATCCCTATTCTTTTCGCTCAATGGATCAATGGAAGGAGGTATCAGAATCTGTTTTGTAGCCAGGTCTGATCGAGCAAAGCCCGGTGCTGAAAAGACCGCTGCGTCATACCGATCGATGAAGCCTCTCAGAAAGTTCATTGTAGCTTCCTGGGGGGCAGAGAGATCGATATGGCATCTCCAGATCCATTTGTTGGACTTATGCTCCTTTTTCTCTACCAGACCTATTGGCTGAGGATCATGGATGAACATGATGTCACCAAACAGATCCAGCTCCTCGGAATTCCGTCTATTTACTTCTAGAAAATAGTCCAGATCAGGCTTTGAGATGTCGATATTCAGGCCATGCAGAGCATTGTGCATGTCCTTGGTAACTGTGAAGAACTTCTCGTCGCCCTTTATCACATCCCAGTATGCATCGACTCCTAAATCCCGCAGAAGAGGGATCATCCTCGACAGTATCTCTGCAACCCCTCCGCCCACCGCCGTTGAGTTGATATTCTGAACTGCCTTTCCCTTGAGCCTTTCGGCCAGCAGGTACAGCTCGTCCAGCTCGTCGTTGCCGATAATCTCTCTGTAGGCCTCAATCCCTGGCACGGTCCTCAACCATCCTTATAATTTTTCGCCTTAAGTTTTCCAAAGTCATGTTGTAGGGGTCGAGCCTTGAGATCTCATCTGCGAGTTTATCTTCTCCAATGCTCCTCAACCACTGAGAAAAATCGTTGTCCTGAACTCCTAGCCGCATACGGGCCTCGAAGATGTGGAAATACAGCGATCGAATGCTTATTTTCCTTAAAATCTCAGCGAATTCCCTTAAATTATTAGCAGTATACGGCAT
>JAUCQD010000226.1 GCA_030372945.1 Methanothrix sp.
GACCTGGCTTGGATCAAATCTCTTGATTTTGTCCCAGTAGAACAGCCCAGCTATGAGAATGCCACCCAACGCTATTATTATGGGCAGTATCTGGATGTACCAGGGTTCTCCATGAGCTTCAGTCTCACCATTTTCTGCCTCGGATGCAGCGTGTCCTCCGCCAGCAGCTTCGGCTGTTGCATGCTCGCCTTCGAGCACATGGCCACCGATGATTCCGAGCTCCTGGAAATTCACTCCATAGTGGTCGAAGTTGCTGTCGAGATAGCTGTAGAAGCTCCCCTGAGATACAATGCCAAATCCGAAGGCGAATACTGCCAGGATCACGAGCGGCCCGAGCATGACCCAAGGCGACTCATGCTTTCCATAGTCCGATCTCTCCTTGCCTGTGAATACGGAGAACCACATCCTGAAGGTGTAAATGGCCGTCAGGACCGCTGCCAATACCAGGAATATGTATGGCAGAAAGTTGATCATCGTGCCGTATTCATAGGCTATTACTATGATCTCGTCCTTGGAGAAGAATCCCGTGAAGAATGGGAATCCGGCCAGCGACAGCGAGCCAATGAGCATGGTGTACATGGTCCACTTCATGTACCTCCCAACGCCCCCCATCTCCCGCAGGTCATTGGTGTTGACTGCATGGATGACAGAGCCAGCGCAAAGGAAGAGCAGGGCCTTGAAGAATGAATGGCCGATGAGGTGGAAGATGGACACGCCCACAGCCATGGCTCCAACCGCAGCCCCAACACCAAGGCCGGCCATCATAAAGCCCAACTGAGAGACGGTCGAGAATGCCAGCACCCTCTTGATATCGAATGCAGTAAGCCCCATTGTGGCAGCGAAAAGCGCTGTGAATGCCCCCACTGCCGCAACAGCCGTCAGAGCATGTGGAGCGGCATAGAAGAGTGGGAACATGCGAGCGACGAGGTAGACTCCGGCTGTGACCATCGTTGCAGCATGGATCATGGCCGAGACCGTCGTCGGGCCCTCCATGGCATCGGGAAGCCAGACATGCAAGGGGAACTGACCTGACTTGCCAACTGCTCCGCCCAACAGTCCCAGGGCGATGAGCGTCAGTTGATCCGCTGGGATCTCTGCGATGTGGGCATATATCACCGGGAACTGCAAGAGAAACTCGCCTGGCTTGAGAGCGATGTTCAGGCTGGCAAGGTTATTGTAGAGCAAAATTATGCCTGCCAGGAATAGAACGTCGCCCACGCGCGTAGTCAAGAAGGCTTTCTTGGCAGCAGCAGCAGCAGAAGGCTTCCGATACCAGAATCCTATCAAGAGATAGGAGCACAGCCCCACTAGCTCCCAGAATATGAAGAGCTGAAGGAGGTTATCGGAATAAACCAGGCCTAGCATGGCTGCGCTGAACAATGCCGCCTCAGCGAAGTACCTTGCAGCACCTGGATCGCCATTCATGTAGCCGTTGCCATAGATGTGGATCAGTGTAACCACGAAGGTTACCATCAGGAGCATCACCAGCGCCAGAGGATCGATTAGAATGCCCACATTGAAGTTGGCAAACCATGGCATCGACTGATGAACGATCTTGTCGGGATAAATCTCATTGAAGATCCCCAGTGATATTATCAGTCCGCCAAAGGTCGCCAGGACTGTGATGAAACCTCCGCCCCTAGGCAGATGCCAGCCTAAAAAGAGGCATAACAAGAAAGCCAGCACTGGCAGCCCTACAATCAGATATGCATAATCGGCATACATTCGTTACCACCTCATGGCTCTGATGTTGTCCAGGTCAATGGTTCCGTACAACCTGTACAGAGCGATCATTATGGCAAATCCAACGCCTGCCTCAGCCGCTGCCAGCGCAATGGAGAACAGGGCAAAGACCTGGCCGTTCACATTCGGCTGGTAGGCTGAGAAGGCAACGAGATTGATGTTGGCGCTATTGAGCAAGAGCTCGATGCACATCATCAGCTTGACTCCGTTCTTTTGAGTAACGAGGCCATACAAGCCGATGGTAAACATCGTGGATGCCAGCAATATGTTAAGCTCCAACGGTATCATCGGTAATTTTCCCTCCTTGTCATCTTTCGTCGCCCTCCCCTCAGGCAGCCTCCTTTCGTGCGACCCAAACCGCTCCGACCAGGGCAGCCGTCAAAACCAGGGCTAAAATCTCGAATGGGAAGACGTAAGATGTGAAGATCTCCATCCCGACGTCTCCAATGCCGCTTTCCGGCAGCCTCAATCCTTCTTGAGGCTCATAGCCCGTTGGCTGTTTTTCGCCTGCCCCCCAGTTGGTAACGGAGAGCGATGCAAAGAGAGCGGCCAGGAAGGCCAGGGTCAAGATGATGATCTTATATTTCACCATGGGACTCCTCCATAATAGTCTTCCTCGTGAGCATCACAGCGAAGAGTATCAGAACACCGACGGCCCCAATGTACACCAGAATCTGAGCCACGCCCACGAAGGGAGCATTCAAGAATATGTACAGGGCAGCTACGCCTGCAAAGGTTCCGAGAAGGTATAGGGCACTGTGCACTATATTTCTGGAGTAAACCGTCAGTGCTGAGAGAAGCACTATGATAGCGGCAATTGCCAGGAAGCTTAAGAGCTCTATTGCAAACCTGACATCATAGGCCATCAGCTTATTTAGGATCGTTTGGGACCAGGGCGATAGTAATACTATAACCGCAAGGCCTCCGAAGATCACTCCCAGTGCCAGTAACAGCACCAGCAACTCGAAGATCGCCCTAACAACGTTTACGCCCGACTTTTCCGCCATTATGCAGCACCTCCTTCAGCTGGCTTGGCATCAACCTTCTTCTTGGCGCTGCCAGCGGCATTGCCTTCTTTTGCGGGCTTCTCCTTGGCTGCAGCCTTCTTGGCAGCAGCTTTCTCTGCTGCAATCCTCTTGGCTTCTGCCTCCAGGTCTGCCACCTCTTTGGCTGAGAATCTCTTGGTTGCCAGGAAATCAGGGCCTTTTATGATGTCCTTTCTCTCCCAGCCTGCCATTGTAACCTTCTTGCCCATTTTGAGACATTCTACAGGGCATTCATCAACACACAGGCCGCAAAACATGCACCTTCCATAGTCGACCTGAGGAAACTGCATCTTCTTGTTCTTGAGAGGGTTTCCATATTTGAAATGAACCATCTCAATGCAGCTATTGGGACAAACCCTTGCACAAGATGCACACCCGATGCATGTAGTAGCATCCAGCTCGTGAATGCCGCGCTCATTCTCCGGCAGCTCCATCATCACCTCTGGATAGAGCCTTGTGACCTCGATCTCCCGCATGGCGGTCTTCAAAGGCCAGCCGAAGTTCTTTATCATCTTTCTCTTCAACATCTTATTGCCACCTCATGCAAAGTAGGATCCAACCACTACCGCCCAACCCAGGTTCAACAGGGAGAGCGGCAGCATCCACTTCCATCCCAGGTCCGTTACCTGATCGATCCTCAGACGGAAGAGCGAGGCTCTGACCCAGATCAAGCACCAGAGTACGATTACTACCTTCATGAACAGCCAGATCAAAGGCGAGATGATGTCCAATACGGGTATTGGTATGATCGGGCCCTGCCAGCCGCCCAGGAACAAGAGCGAGAGCAGTATGGAGCCCAAAAGCGCATTGTTGTACTCCTGGAAGTAGAGAAGCCCCCATCTGATTCCGCTGTACTCTGTGTTATAGCCAGAGATGATCTCCTCTTCAGCCTCTGACTGATCAAAGGGAATCCTTCCCAGGTCCGTTATCAGAGCGATGACGAAAATTGCAAATCCAAGAGGCTGGGCGAAGGCATACCAGAGGGTCTGGCTCTGCACTATCTCTACCAAGTTGAGGCTGTGGGCCATGACCGCCACGGCGATCACGCATACGCCCATGGGCACCTCATATGCGATCATCCTGGCGATGCCCCTGAAGGCTCCGAGGATTGAGTACTTGTTATTGGAGCTGTAGCCTGCCATGAATACGGCGATGGCCATCAGGCTCAAGGCAGCCTCCACATAAAAAGCGCTGATGTCCATGTTAGCCACAACGAGCGGATAATCCTTGCCGCCGATGTGCAATGCTCCGAAGGGAATTGCTGCGGCCACCAGCATAGTTGCCATGGATGCCACGATCGGTGCCCAGACATAGACGCCTTTGTCTGCATCGCCTGGAATTATGTCCTCTTTCGTAAAGAGCTTGATGGCATCGGCACCGAGCTGGAGTATGCCCCATCTCCCGCCCACACGATTTGGGCCGAACCTGTTGCAGAAATCGCTCAGGACCTTCCTCTCGCCCCAGATCACCAGCATGGCACCAACGTTGACCACGCCAGAAATTACTGCCGCACCTATGATGCCTATGATCAGAGCGAATAATGCAGGCTCCTGGATAGCGAATTGACTGATGCTATCAATTATGTCCAAATCCTCTCCCTCCTACCTATCTGCCTCAGATGGACAACCGTCCATGCTGCCTGCGATGGCCACCACATCTGCAATGTATACGCCCTCCAAGAGCGGGGGCAAAGTCTGCAGTGTGGCATAGAAGGGGCCCCTCACCTTCACCCTGTAGGGCTTGTCGCCACCATCGCTGATAACATACATTCCCATCTCGCCCCTGGGGTCCTCGACCCTGTAGTAGGCCTCTCCAGCCGGAACCTTCTTGGGAATCTTGGCCTCGGGCTTGATGGGTCCAGCAGGAATCCTGTCCAAGCACTGCTCTATGATATGGATGCTCTCCAAAATCTCCCTCAGCCTGCAATCGACCCTGTCAGCACAATCTCCCTTTGTTCCGACTATCACCTTGAAGTCGAGGTCCGGATAGACCAGGATGGGATCCTCCACCCTCATGTCGTAGGCAACCCCTGAGGCCCTCAGAGCAGGTCCTGCGATGCCGACTCTCTTGGCATCCTCAGCGGAGAGAACGCCTACATTTTCCATCCTCTTCTGGTAGATGGCATCCTGCGCGAATAGCTCGATGAACTCGTTGACCCGCGACTTGATGTATGGCAGTGTGGTCTTGCACTTCTCAGCAAAGTCGTCTGGCAGGTCGTTGCGCACACCTCCGAAGCGAACGAAGGTATGGGTGAGCCTTGCACCAGTGACGCTCTCGATCAGGGATATGATGCGCTCCCTGTCTATGATCATGTACTGCCAGGGCGCATATCCGACACCCGCAACCAGCGTCAGGAACTCGCCTGTTCCTATGAGATGGCTTTGTATTCTGGAGAGTTCCTCGAGTATGACTCGGATGTACTGTGCCCTCTCTGGGACCTCCAAGCCCAGGATCTTCTCCACTGCTCCGCAGTAGCACTCGTTGTTTGAAAGGGATGCAACATAGCACATCCTGTCGGTATAAACTATGCCCTGCAGCCACGTCCTGTTCTCCATGATCTTCTCAATGCCCTTGTGGATGTAGCCTACATCGAGGAAACCCTTCTTCACGCGCTCCCCTTCAACCAGCACATCCAGCAGGAACGGTCCAGGGACCATCGCATGCTGCGGACCCAGGTGCATTATCATCTCTGAGTCGGACTTGATCTCACGCTCTTCTCGCTCCCGAAAGGTCGGATACTTAGGCCGCTCTGCCACTACGGTCCCAGCCTCAACCTCTGCTGGCGTTGGAGGGAAGCGGTATTCAGTATAACCCTCGGGAGTTGTGATAGCCACAGCTCTCTCGCCAGTGGTGAGATCTGGGTAACCCTTGAAGTCCTTTCTCCAAGGCCATGACCCGATCAGTTGGTCGGATAGAAGCAGAGGATACAGCTCTGGATGTCCCTCAAAATTGATGCCGAACATCTCCCAGATCTCTCGCTCATACCAGTTGGCGTTCCAGTAGAGGCCAGTCAGGGATTTTACAGACGGATTTTCTCGTGGCGTTTTGACCTTGAGCATGGCCACAACCTTATGTGCTCCATGGCTGGCCATGATCTCCACGACCTCCATCTCATTCCTGGCGATCCAGTCAACACCTGCGCTGCCTGAATAGTGGTCGAAATTCAGCTTGTTTGTCAGATGCTTGCATACGTCCAAAATCTTCTTGGAATCTATCGTGGCCCAAAGCCTCCGGTCCGACTCCACTCTGGAGTCCAGGACGGCTCCGGGAAAGGCGGACTGGATGGAACTCAGGACCTCGCTTGCATTAGTCAAGAAAAGATCCCTCCTTTAATAGTCCCGCTTGTCCTTACGCTGCTTGATCTTTTCCTGGAGATTTATCAAGCCCTCTAGGAACTGTTCAGGCCTTGGCGGACAGCCGGGGATAAAGACATCGATGGGGAAGTAGTCGGCGGTGTTTTGAATTATGTTGTAGGAGTCGTAGAACGGTCCCCCTGAGATGGCACACTCGCCAATGGCTATGCACCACTTTGGCTCGGGCATCTCCTCCCAGAGGTTTTTGAAGACCGGCAGATACTTCCTGGTGATGTAGCCAGACATGATCATTACATCAGTTTGACGTGGTGTGTTTCTCGGGATGCACCCAAACCTGTCGCTGTCGTAGGGTGCAGCTCCGAAGACGAACATCTCTACGCCACAGCACCCCATGGGCTGCATCAAAAAGTATACCGAATTTTTTCTACCCCAGTTGAAGATGTTCTTTATGGGCCCCATCTCTATGATCTGATGGATCTTCTCGGTCGTGGTGAACCAGACCTCTGCCACAGGCTGGCCGAAGATGGTCCATTTTTCAATCTCGTCGTCGATCGCCACGGGCACGGGTATTACATCGCTTATACCCAACGCAAAGCCTCCTTCCTAATAGCATAGATAAGTCCTACTAGCAGTACCAGGATGAATAGGAGCATTTCGAAGACGGCGTAGTTCATAAGCCCGAAGACCATGAAATTCTGCATGGCTTTGTTCGCGTAAATGTAGATCCAGGGGTA
>JAUCQD010000227.1 GCA_030372945.1 Methanothrix sp.
ATGCAGTACTGTACTGTGCTGCACTTCTCGCACTTGTTGGGATTATCTGCAAAGTCGGGAATGCATTCGATGGTCATGTTCTGGATGGCTTTTACTACCTCCACCACACGCCTACGATGCCAGTCGGTGATAGTAATAGCATAGCGCTCGTTTGTGCCGAAGAGGTAGATGTAGCCCATCCTCACCGGCTCGCCAAGGTAGTCCTCTAAGAGCATACAGTAGGCGGCGAGCTGGACCTCGTCGTTATCGTGATAGGAAGAGCCGCGCTTGCGCTCGATCGGCGTCAAGGTGGTGCCAACGCTTCTTATGTTCCTTGACTCTAAGACATCGATCTTTCCATGAAGCCCGAGCTTTTCAGATCGCAGATACAGCTCTCTTATCCAACCGCCTCTCCTCGATTGGCTCTGATGCTTAAGCAATCCATCTTTCAGGTAGCGATTCATCTCTATGGTGTCGAAATAATTAATATAGTAAAATCTTCTGGCGCAGTAAAGGTACTGGTTTATGTCTCCGACGTTGACAATCTCATCTCCTTCTCGCATGCTCCTCCTTGATCAGGCAATCGATGTACAGGGCATCATGCCCAAAGGCCACACTCCTTTGACCTGAATACGGGTAGAGATAAAAGAAATCCCCCAAATTGAACTTTGCTTTGAGATACGAGCCGCTCAGATCTATCAGCCTTGCGAAGATCCTGTACTCTGCCAGAGTGTTGTTCAAATGAGATAGCGACGGTATGTTGGGATCGGTCTCTACTTTAAATCCATCCACAATGCGCGGTTTTCTTGCATGGTCCGCGGCGTTGAACATGATATTTATGTAATGCGACTTCGATTCCCCCTTGAACAGAACCTTCCGGGTCTCCTCGCCCAAAGCGCCATGATACCAACAAAATCCGGCTGCGAATCTCTTCATCGATTCATACCTCGGCTTCATCGTAGCATCGTAATCCTCTTCGCAAGCCTCTCTTAGCCTAAGAGCAAATCTCTGAGGCGGCATGAACTCAACGTTCCCACGCCGGAGTAGATACATCAGATCGTAGAGCTTGAGCTGACCGTCAGTTGTGTCGAACATCAAGGCCTGGAACCTAGATCCACGATAGCTTAGCAGGCCCTCCTCCAGCCGGTATGATTCGCTGTCGAGCCACTCGTACATTTGGCCGTCGATCCCCTGTTCCAGGAAGTGCTTCTCGATTAGAGCCAGAGTCCTTATCCACTCAGCTCCCTGGATGGATTCGGGCATGCCCTTCTCGTGATGTTCCTCACCTAGCTCATCCCTCCACGTATCGCCCTTGATCCGCGCCTTCAAATACAGGTAAGCCTCCATGGGCGAGTAAGTCTTAGAGTAAGACGAAAGGTCAAGCCCAGATTCCAGCACTTTATCTAGCTGCTCAGCAAGCTCTCTTCTTGTTAGCCTCAAGATGCCCGCTTTGGCTGAGATCCCTTTGAGGTGATCGTAAAGAACATTTGGCACAAAACAGACTGCCTCGCAGATCTCTTCTTGTGGTTTGTTTCTCAAGCGTCCTATCCTCTGTAACAGCCTGCTCTTCGAATAGCCTGAGAAGACAAGGCGGTCGACGTTGAAGTCGATGCCCACCTCAACAGAGGAGTTCGAGACTAAAACATCGAAGCTCTTCAGCTTTTCAGGGGTCGCTGGATGAAGCCCGTCCACGCGCTCAACCCTCAATTTCAGGCCTGCAAGAGCGTCCTTGAGTGCATTGAATACTTCGTCCACCTCGTAGATCCCATCCAAGATGAAGACCGTTTTGGCACTCACCCCGTTCTTAAGCGGCCGCCTGCAGAGGTCGACGAAGTAATCCAGGTCCTCTTTGATCAGCTCATAAGTCCTGTAAATCGCTCCACTCCTCACCTCAAGCCTCAATCGAGGCAGCACAGGGCGTCCCTCAGAGCACGAGAGCGGTGTGCTCTTGTCGTCGAGTATGACTACGTTCAGTCCGACCTTCTTCGCCCTATCGACGATCCGACGGTTCGGTGTGGCGCTCAGGAAGACGAGCTTCTTAAGACGGCTCCGTCTGTCATCGCTCATCTCGTGCATCATGAAGAGTAGCATATCACTCTGCTTGACAGACGCGAGGTGGAACTCGTCCACCACTATCATGTCCACGCTCCGGACCGCCTCGCGGATGTTGTGCTCGTAGTAGGC
>JAUCQD010000228.1 GCA_030372945.1 Methanothrix sp.
TCGGGCCGGGGAGGAGTGATCCATAATGGCGATCTTCAAGATTGATGAGATCCGAAACATGAACGAGGAGGAGATTGCAGAGGAGCTGCGAAAGCTCGAAAGCGAGCTCATTCGCGAGAGAGGCATCGTGACTGCCGGAGGCGCTCCCGAGAAACCCGGGAGGATCAGAGACATCCGCAGGACGATCGCCAGGATCAAGACAGTCCAGAGGGAGCGAAAGCAGTGAACCTGACCCCAGAGAACCTGACAAGGCACGAGCTCATCGGCCTTGACGTTTTGGTCGAGGCAAGCACCAATCCAGATCAGGTTGGGATCAGTGGCCGGATTGTGGATGAGACCAGGAACACGTTCCTTTTGGAGACAGGGCGCAAAGTCTTGCGCATCTCCAAGTCGAACACAAGCCTGATCTTCACCCTTCCTGGGGAAAATAAGGTTTTGGTCTCAGGCTCTGTCTTGATCTCGCAGCCCGAGAACAGAATACAAAAGAGAATGCAAAGGACGAGGTGGAAGTTATGAGGGATATCGGACTGGACGTTAGTGCACCGCAGAAGGAGTGCAACGATCCGAAGTGTCCCTTCCATGGTACCCTGCCTGTGCGCGGCCAGGTCTTCGATTGTACTGTGGTTAGCGACAAGATGGAAAATACCGTGGTAGTTTTGCGCAAGTTCGAGAAGAAGGCAACGAAATACGAACGATTTGAGAAGAGACAGTCCAAGATTCATGCGCACAATCCCCCATGCATTGATGCAAAAGAAGGGGATCGTGTCAGGATAGCGGAGTGCAGGCCACTCTCCAAGACCAAGTCTTACGTGGTAGTGGAGGTCTTGAGATGAGAGGACATAAGGCCAAGATCCCAAGGGCGATCAACACTGGCGCATACCTGGATTGCGTGGACAATACAGGTGCGCGGACGCTACACGTCATTTCGGTAAAGAAATACCGAGGCGCGAAAAACCGGCAGCCCTGCGCAGGAATCGGGGACATGGTAATAGTATCTGTAAAGAAGGGAACTCCAGAGATGCGCAAGCAGATCTTCAAGGCAGTCATCATTCGCCAGAGAAAGGAGTTCCGCAGGCCCGATGGCCTCAGGGTGAGCTTCGAGGACAATGCCGCCGTCATCGTAGACGACGAGGGCGTTCCCAAGGGCTCTGAGGTCAAGGGACCCGTGGCCCGTGAGGTTGCCGAGAGGTTCGGCAAGATAGCCTCAGCGGCATCTATGATTGTGTGATGATTATGAAGAGCATTCAGCCAAGGAAGCAGCGGAAGGAGAGGTATACTGCACCGCTGCATAGGCGTCAAAAGTACATGCATGCACCCTTGAGCAAAGCTCTGCGCGAAGAGCTGAAGAAGCGCAGTGCAGAGCTTCGCAAGGGCGATACCGTTAAGGTGATGCGTGGAGATCACGCTGGCACCGAAGGGTTGGTAGAGGATGTGGATCTCAAGAGGTGCACAATAAAGGTAGCAGGCGTGAGCAACTTTCGCGCGGACGGAACAGAAGTGCCAAGAACCCTCCATCCCTCAAACGTCATGATCGTAAAGCTCGAGCTTGAGGACGCAGAGAGGGAGAAGATCTTCGCGAGGCGATCAGAGTGAGCAGACACCAAAAAAGGGTAACCATTCCCGTGAGCTGGCCCATTGCCAGAAAGACCAAAAAGTGGGTGGCCAAGGCCAGCCCTGGACCCCATTCATCTCAGGAGAGCATACCTCTTGTAACTGTAATTCGGGATATGCTCAAGCTCGTGGATAACGCCCGTGAAGCAAAGAGGGTCCTTTACGAGGGCAAAGTGCTGGTAGACGGAAAGGCCCAGAAGGATTACAAGCTGCCGGTTGGCATATTTGATGTAATATCCATACCGCTTCTTGATCAGCAGTACAGAATGCTGAAAGACGCCAGAGGAATGTTCTACTTAAGCCTTCTTGAGCCAGGCAAAGTGAGAAAGCTGGCCAGAATTGAGAACAAGACCATCCTCAAGGGCAAGAGACAGCAGCTCAATCTCTCAGATGGCTCAAATAAGCTAGATGAAGGAGAGTTCAAAGTGGGCGATTCTCTTGTTCTCTCAATCCCCGAGAAGAACATCGAGGATAGGATCGAGTTCAAGGTCGGCAACCTGGCCATGGTCGTAGGTGGAAAGCACGCCGGACAGACTGGAAAGATCAAGGAGATCATAACCGTGAAGAGCTCCCAGCCTAACAGGGTGATAATCTCTGGAGACGAGGAGTTCGAGACCATAGAAGATTACGTCTATATGATCGGAAAAGACCAGCCCGTAATCAAACTGGGGGCAATTAGATGAATGTCATGCTTGAGCCACGCATCGACAAAGTTGTCGTGCATGTGGGCGTGGGAGAGAGCGGCCAGCGGCTGGTAAATGCCGAGACCATCCTGAAAGCCATCACTCATCAAGCGCCGGTTCGGTCGATCGCCAAAAAGACTCTGCCGAACTTCGGCATCAAGAAGAAAGAGCCCATAGGAGCAAAGCTTACCTTGAGGGGTAAAGCGGCTGAGGATTTTTTGGCAGTAGCTTTGAAAGCAGCAGGAAGTAGCCTGAAGAAGAGCCAGTTCGATGAGCAGGGCAACTTCTCCTTTGGCATTGAAGAGCACACCGACTTCCCTGGCATGAGGTACGACCCTGAGATCGGCATATTCGGAATGGATGTCTCAGTGGCGATGAAGAGAGCAGGTTATAGGATTGCCCGAAGGCGCATCTGCCAAAAGAGGCTCCCTGCCAGGCAGAGGCTGGGCAAGGACGATACAGTGGAGTTCGTCCAAAAGAGGTTCGGCGTAGTGATCTTGGAGGCAGCATGAAGAAAGGCAAGAAGGTCTTCGGAAGGGGTGCGAACACCTGCAAGCGCTGTGGTAACAAGAACGGCCTGGTGAGAAAGTACGGAATATACCTGTGCAGGCAGTGCTTCCGAGAGATTGCCCCTGAGATGGGCTTTGAAAAATATTCGTAGGTGGTCACGCGTGTTGTTAGATCCACTGGCCGATGCACTCTCCGTAATCAAGAATGCGGAGAGCGTTGGCAAACCCGAATGTATGATCCATCCCGCCTCCAAGCTCATAGGTCGAGCGCTTAAGGTGATGGCGGACAGGGGATACATCGGTGAGTTCGAGTTCGTTGACGATGGAAAGTCAGGAATGTTTAGAGTAAAGCTTCTGGGAAGAATAAACCGCTGCGGCGTCATCAAGCCCCGGTTTGCAACAAAAGCCTCGGAGCTTGAGAAATGGGAGAAGCGATTCCTCCCAGCCAGGAACTTCGGAGTGCTGATCCTCAGCACAAGCAAGGGAGTCATGGCTCACAGCGATGCCAGGGCCCAATCACTGGGTGGACAGCTCCTGGCCTATGTATATTAGGTGGTCGCAATGGTCAAAGAGATTGCACGACAGGTAGAGATTCCAGAAGGAGTTGCAGTTACCGTTGATGGAAATATCATTACGGTTAAAGGCCCCAAGGGCGAGATCTCCAGGCAGCTTTCCTATCCTGAGATTGAGATCAGGAAAGAGGAATCCCATCTGGTCGTGAATTCCAGGCTCGATCGCAAGCGTCAGAGGGCCATGGTTGGAACACTGGCGGCGCACATATGCAATATGATTAAAGGCGTCACAGAAGGATATGAGTACAAGATGAAGGTCGTGTACTCCCACTTTCCAATCCAGCTCAAGGCGGCTTCAGACGAGCTTATCATCAATAACTTCCTCGGCGAGAGGAAACCTCGATCCGCCAAAATCTTGCCCGGAGCCAAGGTGAATTTAGGAAAGGATGAGGTAGTGATCACAGGCATCGACAAGGAGCGCGTTGGCCAGACCATGGCCAATATTGAGCAGGCCACGCGGGTGCGAGGATTCGATATCAGGATATTCCGAGATGGGATATACCTGGTGGACAAGAGGTGACGAGGATGGCACAGAGATTACTGAGAGTGAGAGCCAGGCAGAAGGCCAAGAAGCCTGAGTTTAACTTTCACGATTCACATAAAAAGAAGAAGCTGCCCACAAGCTGGCGAAAGCCTCGCGGCCTGCACAACAAGCTCAGACAGCAGATTGCTGCCAAGGGCAAGCTGGTTAGGCCTGGGTTTGGAAGCCCCAAAGAAGTACGAGGATTTCATCCCTGCGGCTTGCCTGAGATGCTGGTGAATAACGTTTCAGATCTCGAGAGGTCAAAAGGCTATGCTGTGCGCATCGCTTCAGCGGTGGGAATGAAGAAACGCCAGGAGATTCAGGCCAAGGCTGTAGAGATGGGCCTGAAGGTGCTGAACCCCAAGGGAGGCGCCTGAGATGCCCGATTTTACGACACAGCGCAGGCTGGCGGCGGCTGAGCTCGCCGTGGGCGAGAGTCGCGTCTGGATCAATCCCGATCCTGAGGTCGCAGGCGATCTGGCGGATGCCATAACCCGTGAGGATATCCGTTCTCAAATCAACATGGGAAATATCAAGGCCAAGCCCAAAAAAGGAAACAGTCGGGCTAGATTCAGGGCCAGAGCTGCCAAGCGGGCCTACGGCCACTGCAAGGGAGCAGGGCGCAGAAAAGGAGCCCAGGGAGCTAGAACACCTCATAAGGAGCAGTGGATGACGAAGATCCGCGCTCTGAGGAGGAGATTGAGAGAGCTTAGGGATGACGATCAGATAGACCGGCATACCTACAGGTTGCTCTACCGCAAATCCAAGGGCGGCGAGTACAGAAGCATTTCGCATCTCAATGCCTACATCAAGGCCAAGAGCCTTTCCAGGGGTGAGTGACTTGGCTACAGGACCAAGATACAAGGTGCCCTTCCGCAGGCGGAGAGAGGGCAAGACAAACTATCACATCAGATATAAACTAATACTATCGAAGAAACCGAGGGTTGTGGTCAGAAAGAGCAACGCAAGCACCACAATACAGCTGGTTGTAGCTGAGCAAAAAGGCGACAAGACTCTGCTGACGGTCAATTCCAGGGAGTTGGAAGGCTTCGGGTACACTCTTGGGAAGGGCAATTTGCCAGCAGCATACCTTACAGGTCTCCTCTTTGGAAAGAAGATGCTGGCCATGGGTGTGAGCGAAGGCATAGCAGACATTGGCCTGCATGCATCCACCCGCGGCAACAGAATCTATGCTGCAATAAAAGGCGTCGTGGACGCAGGCGTGCAGGTGCCTCACAGCCCTGAGGTATTCCCAGAGGATGAGAGGATTCGCGGTGAGCACATAAAGGAGCACACCGGAGCGGATGTCGTGGCCCAATTTGAGCAGGCCCGTGAGAAGATACTGGGGTGAGACTGTGGATCAGAAAAAGAAACGCGATTTTTACCAAGAAGAGTGGGTCCCCAGGACCAGGCTGGGCAGGCTAGTTTTCGAGGGCCAGGTAACTACCTTCGATGAGGCTATTGCGTCAGGGCTGCCAATTAAGGAGGCAGGCCTGATCGATGTGCTTATTCCCGGTCTTGAGGACGAGGTTTTGGACATCAACATGGTTCAGAGGATGACCGACTCGGGAAGGAGGGTCAAATTCAGAACCACTGTGATTGTAGGCAACAGGGATGGCTATATCGGCCTTGGTGAAGGCAAGGATGTTCAGGTGGGTCGTGCAATCAAAAAAGGCATCGACAACGCCAAACCGAATATCATGAAGGTCAAGCGTGGGTGTGGTAGCTGGGAATGCGGCTGTGGTTTGCCACATACTGTGCCCTATGAGGTTGTGGGCGAGTCTGGAAGCGTCAGAGTGGTGCTAATCCCTGCTCCTCGGGGCCTTGGGATAGCAGCTGGTGACACCTCCAAGAAGGTCATGGATATGGCAGGCATCAAGGATGTCTGGACAAGAACTGCCGGTTCGACCAGGACTACCCTCAACTTTGCCAAAGCTACCTACAATGCATTGATCAATACAATAACAGTGAGGGCCTGAAGATGTTTGCCATAGTGAGATTGAGAGGCGAGGTTAATCTCAGGCCGGAGGTTAAGGATACCCTGGCGATGCTGCGCATTCACAGGATCAACCACTGTGCTGTGGTCCGTGAGAACCATCACTATCGTGGCATGATCCAGAAGGTGAAGGATTACGTCGCCTGGGGCAAGATAGACGATGACACTTTGGCCATGCTCCTTGAGAAGCGTGGGCGGCTGAGCGGAAACCGGCGTCTTACAGAGCAGTTCTTGAAGGAGAACACACCCTATCGCTCTTTTAGGGAATTTGCTTCGGCTGTGAACTCTGGCTCGGCCAGCCTGGCGGACTATGGAATAAAGCCTATCTTCAGGTTGCATCCTGCAAGAAAGGGCTTGAAGACCACAAAGAAGACTGCAGGGCAGGGCGGAGATTTAGGCTTTCGCGATGACCTGGCAGATCTTATCAAGAGGATGAGGTAGAAGGCGATGGTTAGACCAAAGACGAAGGAACGCAGAGGCCATAGGACATACCACGGCAAACACAAGAACGCACGTGGAGGTGGCTCTCGCGGCGGTCGTGGAGATGTTGGCAAGTGCAAGCATCACTTCATGCGTTCCATCCTTCTCGGCACCCAGATGGGCAGGCATGGCTTTGTCCGTTTGCCGCTGTCCCAAAAACCAGAAGTGGTCAACGTAGACATGCTGGATCAGCTGGCTGGGCAGGATGGCAAGGTTGAGCTCGGCGAAATGAAAGTCCTGGGTCGCGGCAAGGTAACCAGAAAGCTGACTGTGAGTGCTGCTGGTTTCTCGGCTACGGCCAAGGAGAAGATTGAGGCTGCTGGTGGTCAAGCAGTAGTAGTATGAACCAGCATAGTTTCTTTTATGCGATAGAGCCCTTTGTGCGCCGGCTCCCATCAGTGGAGCGGCCCACGGGGCACGTCCATTTTAAGAGAAAGCTAAGCTGGACTCTGGCCATATTGCTGCTCTACTTCATCCTGGGCAACATACCGCTCTTTGGCCTTTCTGCAGCGTCCACAGATATCTTCAGCGCTTACCGTGCTTTCTTTGCTGGCAGTTTTGGGTCCATGATGCTCCTTGGCATTGGGCCAATAGTCACGGCATCCATCGTTTTGCAGCTCCTCGTCGGCGCTGAGATCATCAAACTCGATCTGAGCGATCCACGCGACCAGGCCATATATCAAGGCACGCAGAAAGCGTTGGTATTTGTAATGGTAGCTGTGGAGGCACTGCCGCAGGTCATGGGAGGTTATTTGCTTCCTAATGCCGATCTGGCAAGTGCCCTTGGCGTTCCCCTCGGCATAATATCTTTATTGATATTTCTGCAGGTATTTGTGGGTGGTTCTCTCATCGTCTACATGGACGAGGTCGTATCCAAATGGGGCGTGGGCTCAGGCGTAGGGCTGTTCATCGTGGCGGGCATAAGCCAGCAGCTGGTCACGGGCATTATCAACCCAGCCACAGGAGATGCCGGCCTGCCCGTTGGCATCATACCTAAATGGATTGACATCATCCGGTTGCAGCTCATTAGCTTCGACACTATCTTCACCTCCGAAGGGATGAAGTTCATACTTGTCACAGGTGGAATCCTGGCGCTGGTATCTACAATACTGATCATCCTGCTGGTAGTTCTTGTTGAGTCCACCAGGATTGAGATCCCTCTGGCACACAGCCGTGTGCGAGGTGCTAGAGGCAGGTTCCCTGTAAAGCTGGTTTATGCATCAGTTCTGCCCATGATCCTGGTGAGAGCCATCCAGGCCAATATTGAGATGCTAGGAGCGCTTCTTGCGGCCAAGATCGGTGCCGTTACCACCGCGTCAGTTACAGGTCAAGGCGTGACTACAGTGTACACCGGATATTCGAGCATCCTTGGGAACTTCATATCCTATGCAAAATACAATTCCGCAACTGGAGCGGCCATGGGTGCCTCGTCTCCGCAGCCTGTTTCAGGGATGATGTATTATCTGTCTGCCCTGAGAGGGCCTGAGAGCTGGATTCCCAGCATGGTAAACCAAAATGTGGCGGGATTAACGGAGCTTGGATTCGCACCTCTGGCAAACTGGCAGATATTGCTCCATGTGCTCGTGGATTCCACGTTCCTGATCGTGGGTGGAATCATCTTCGCCATCTTCTGGATCGAGACCACTGGCATGGGACCCAAGAGCGTAGCAACCAAGATCCACAACTCCGGTTTGCAGGTTCCAGGCTATCGGAGGAACCCGGCATCTATCGAGAGACTTATGGAAAGATACATCCCCAAGGTGACGGTGATCGGCGGTGCGATCATTGGCCTGCTAACCCTGGTTGCCACGTTGCTTGGAACCCTTGGCAGCGCTGGCGGCACAGGTCTTCTCCTGGCGGTGAGCATTGTTTATCGGCTATATGAGCAGATAGCCAGCGAGCAGATTCAAGAGATGTACCCCATGATGCAGAAGTTCTTCGGAGCGTCGACATGAATCAGAAGCTGACCAAATCCCTGGATAATGCGGCCCTTGCCGTAGGCTTTGTCCTCTTTTTCGGGATCATGGTCAGCGGTGACCTGAGGCACAGTTTGGGCGTGGCCATGGGCTATGTCATAGGATGGATGCCTTCCATCCTGCCCTTCCATGTCGTGCTCTTCGTCCTGGCTGCTATTACTGGCCTGTATGCCAGCCTTATTCAGAAGTACACCATGGACTGGGATTTCTTAAGAGCTCAGCAGGAGAAGATGAGACGGCTTCAAAGAGAGATGAGAGAGGCACAGTTATCAGGAGATCAGGCCCGCCAACAGCAACTGCAAACGGAGCAGATGAAGATGGTATCGGATCAGGGCAAGATGATGCAGGTGCAGTTCAAGCCAATGCTTTACATCGGCATCATCTCCATACCGCTCTTCATGTGGGCGTATCTTTACATAGAACAAAATCCCGAGCTGACCATGACATTTCCCTTCTGGGGGACGCATCCTATCAATGCTACTGTCATTGGACCTTTCCTTTTCTGGTACTACTGGTACTTCGTCTGTTCCCTTCCTGTATCGCAGATCATACGCAAGGCTCTGGATATTGGGAGCATGAGCTGAGATGATAATAACCATAAGCGGCGCTCCTGGCACTGGCACATCTACCTTGGCGCGCAGCCTGGCGGCGGAGCTCGGACTGCGGTGGGTCAATTCAGGGGATCTCTTCAGAAAGATCGCAAGCGAGAGGAACTTATCAGTAAAAGATATGAACCGCCTGGCTGAGAAGGGTCCTGAGATCGATTATCTGATAGATGATGCCCAGAAGACGCTTGCGAAAGATGGCTCAGGGATATTCGAGGGGAGGCTATCAGGCCACCTTCTGAGCGCAGACCTCAAGGTGCTTTTAAAGACAGACCTTCGAACCAGAGCGGAGCGTATATCCAAGCGTGAGTCCAAGCTTCTGGAGGATGCCATGCAGGAGACGAGGATCCGAGAAGAGAGCGAGGCCAGACGGTATAAGATGTACTACAACATCGACATAAACGACTTTTCTGACTATGACCTTGTAGTGGACACGGGCAGGTTCAATGAGGCGGGGACGCTTGCAGTTGTTCTGGCAGCTGTGAGGGCATGTCAGTGAACATCCACCGTGCTGGAAAAAAAGGCCAAGGCGCTTCTGCTCCAAAGGATGCTAAGAATTTTTCCTCGCTGCCATCCGATGCTGTCAGGTCTGTCCTGGTAAAGAGAGCGGGCAGGACAGATCCCGCTTTTGGAGTGCCTCCAATTCAGCGTAGCCTGAAGATGCATATGCGTCTTGGGGCCATCAATCTGGACAAGACTTCCGGGCCAACGAGTCACGAGGTGACTGCCTGGGTGAAGAGGATTTTAAATGTAGAGAAGGCGGGCCACAGTGGAACGCTCGACCCTAAGGTCACTGGGATCCTGCCAGTTCTGCTGGGAGATGCCACAAGGGTGATGGACACACTCCTTTTGGCAGGCAAAGAGTACATCTGTCTCATGCACATTCACCACCCTCTGCCTCGAAAGCGCATTTTGGAGGTCTGCAATGAGTTTGTGGGCCCGATCTATCAGAAGCCTCCACTGAAGTCTTCCGTGGTCAAGCAGCTTCGCACTAGGACGATTTATTATCTGGATGTCCTGGAGGTCGAGGAGCAGCATGTGCTCATGCGCGTGGGCTGTGAGGCTGGGACCTACATTCGCAAGCTCTGCTTCGACATTGGGCTCGCCCTGGGCGTCGGTGCGAATATGGAGGAGCTGCGCCGCACAAAGGCTGGCCCCTTCAGGGAGGATGAGACGCTTGTGACGCTTCACCAGCTCAAGGATGCCTACGAGATGTGGAGGGAGACGGGCGACGAGAGCGGTCTTCGCCGAGTTATTCTGCCAGTAGAGGCGGCGCTGCGACACCTGCCGCATCTTACCATTGCCGACAATGCTGTAGACGCAGTCTGCCATGGAGCGCCCCTCGCGGCACCAGGCCTGCTCAGCCTTGAGACAGAGATCAACAAGGGCGACGATGTTGCCCTGTTCACGCTGAAGGGCGAGGCTGTGGCTGTGGCCCGGGCCCAGATGGAGAGCCAGGAGATGCTCTCTTCCAAGTCAGGGATAGTGGCCACGACCGAAAGGGTAATAATGGAGCCGGGCACCTATCCGAAGGCGTGGAAGCTGGCTGAGAGGCAAGCTTTCGCGCCAGCCGAAAAAGCTGCAAAAAGATTAAGCTAGTGCCGAGGTCGTCTAGCGGTAGGGCGCCAGCCTGGAGAGAGCTCCTGGAAAGCTGGTGACTCGCAAGGGTCTCGTGAGTTCGAATCTCACCCTCGGCGTTATATTATTTGTAAAAAACCAGCAACTGAAGGCATTCTTAGCTGATAAAGTCGCAGTCATTGAGTTTTGCACCACAAATCAATGACTTGTAGACTTTTGCCAGGGCCTTGTCCTGAGGCACATGGGCATTTCAATGGGGCAACTTCCTTTCTGTAATCATAAAAAACCTGAGGGATGGCATTGGTATTCTTCAGCATGCTCTTACTTCTGGGCTCTTATCAGCTCCATGAAGCCCGTTACTGGCTCTTCATAAACTTCTACCAAGGCCATTCTTTCCTGCGCCTCTCCTCTCATCCGGTTGCGAGCGCTGAAACCTTCAAGACCTAGTTATATGCCATTGCTCATCAGCCTTTTTCTTCAGGAAGGGCAGAAAGCATCCACCAGACCGGTGATCGCCTCTTCAACCAGCTAGCTTAGTTGCCACCACGACTGCGCCGAGGCGCTGGGATGCCCTGGGCCGCTGCGGCCGGCGAGCCGTGCAGCAGGTGCAGCGCCATGCGATAGCGCCTTATGGGAGAGCGATCTCCAATTAGCCCTGACCTCGCGCCAACAGGCTTGCGAAACTATTGCATGCCTAGGCGCTCTTTTATCGCCTGGATATCGGCTTGCATCTGCCTGAATTGAATCGCATAGCCAGGTTGAATATCTTCCCTCAAGCCTCTGATCTCTTCAAGCGTCGAATCGGTGTTCTTTCGCACTGCTTTAATCTCTTCAAGCGTCGAGTCGGTGGTCTTCCGCACTGCTTTAATCTCTTCAAGCGTCGAGTCGGTGTTCTTTCGCACTGCTTTAATGTCGTCCTTCATATCAAGAAGTAGTGGTATGGCCTTATTTAACTGCAAGGCTGTACAGACTTGGGCATATTCACCTGCTCTCATGACATTGCCATTGTATTCTTCAAAGCAGATACTCGATACTTCTGCATGCTCAGGCCTCTTGGTTTCTATCAGCTCTGCAAAGTCATTGATCGTCCCTTCATCACCTTCAACCATGGCCATTACTTCCTGCACATCTCCGCTCATCCGGTTGTGAGCGCTAAAGCCTTCAAGCCCGAGATCTATGGCATTGCTCATCAGGAAGTATCTGTAGCCCACGTCATGCACTTTGTGGCCAATAACCCTGACCTTCAGCTTCATACTCGTCCTGAATTATGCGTTCACAATCTATTTGATTATTTCTCTGACGTGTCCTTCGATTTGGCCGCAACTTTTCGGCTTCGCAATTATGGCTTGTTCGGCTCTGGAATGGCTATTTTCACCACCTGCCACTCGTGGCTGGCCAGCAACGACTGCGCCGAGGCGCCGGGCGGCTGCCCTGGGCCGCTAGTGTCGAGCCGTGCTGCAGATGGAACGCCCCGGCGTAGGATGCGCGGCCCATGCACCGGCGCGGGATCTATCCAGGAGAGGGGGCAAGGGCTTATCAGCTTTGGATTTCGTGGCTTACCTTGTTTACATAGGATGCCCATCTTCCAAAAGGATCGATTACAAATCGTGCCTCTTTCTTTACGACCTTGCCTCCAGGACTGAAATATACGCCGCTGTAGCTCACTTTTTGGCCAGCGAAGGCGCTCCATTCCCGACCTACCATTGGCTCTACAGCTCCAGCAACATCCGTGGTCGTGGCACTGGTGCCGGACTGAGGGGCAATCTTGATGGCAGCCAGAGCATGAGCAGTTATCATTTCGTTCTTACTGAGAGTGACGACAACCTCTTCGCCTTCAACTCGCCAAGAATGTCCGACAACTGTCTCACCAGACCCATTAATATTTCCATTCCATTCGTTCAAGCAAAGAGCAAGACGTCCCCAGCCATAGGTGCGCTCGCCGCCGAGCTGCAGATTCTCCATCGACCCCTGCCAAGATTCGTCATCAATTTTCGCGCCTTCATTTACCCAGAGATCTCCCAGTAGGTACACTGGCTTTCCATTTCGGGCCACTGGGGCTATGAACTCGGTCTCATGCAGGCTGCCTTCCTCTGCTGAGCAGGCGGAATAGTCAAGTGCTGTGCTGGCATAGCTATCTAAGAAGAGATAGTCGAAGTCTTCACGATCCCAAAAACAGCAGGGGTTATTCCCATCGAGACTTGGCCATAGGTAGCCAAAGCGGAACTGTTCTGCCACTCTCTTTCCGACTTCCTTGTATCCCCTATTCCAATTTTTTTCTGGAAAGTCCCTGGTCAGGCGAGCGGTGAGGGCAGCCCACAGGTTCTTTCCAGGCACATACCTGCGGGTCTGCATCAGGTTGCCCACCTTGCGATAGCCGATGTGCATGGGACTTTTCAGCCGGAACTTGAGAGGGTAATGGGTCCAGGCCATCCTAGCCTCCTTTCTCTTCAGCCTTGGCTGCGTAACGGGCGTAGATCAGGGTCTGCTCGTAGAGATCGCGGACGAGGAGGAGGGTGTCTATATTTTCCAATATTTTATCTGTATAAAATTTGAGAGCATCCTCAGGCCTGTCTACAATTTGTGAACTTTCGAAGGCTGGAAGCTCTTTCAAGGCTTCATAGAGTTGAGCACGGATTAGAGGCGCTACTTTATACTCATCACTTGTGCGAGAGAAGAGAAATAGCATCATGGCATAAACTCCCTGCTCTTGGAGCACGCCCAATGCTTTGGTGGCTAAGCGCTCTAAAGTATCTACTGGCTTTTTCACTTTATCGATTCCTTCCTTGGCATTGTTGACCATTGCCTGCGCTCTCTCGGCGGCCATCCTATCAAGATTGAGGTTCTTAACTGCCATTTGCTCTCCCCTCCTCACGTTGTGCTTTAGTCTGCAATTGAGGATGCGATTGATAAGAATAGACCACTCTCACCCGGCCAAACCCACGCGTGCCCATCCCGCCGATGCCAAGATGCTCAGCCCATTCTAGACCGGCAGTGATTACGCTAGCCGGATCATTCCAGAGAATCTCGCCCTTATCGTACAATTCAAGAGCTTCATTTGCAGTTTCGTCCTTCCATTTCACTCTTTCAAGGTCCTGACGATTAGGTTTCTCTTCACCGCTGAAGTCTTTCCCATTTTTCCGTAACCACTTTTCTAGACGTTCTTTGCCAGGAAATGCATTTCGATAATCATCAATTACAGCATCCATCCACAGGAATGCAGCCCTCGGGATGGCCTCGTATGTGAAGAGTGCCTTATCTTCGGCTGCTCCAGTTTCTGGATTTATTGCCACCGATGTGCGAACCTCCAGGTTGCTGTTCACCACCTGAGAGAAGAGTTTGTCGGAGATGAGGACGATGCGATTGCAGACTGGATTTGGCAAATTCTTATTAGCTAGCTCCGAAGGAAGAGGCCAATCATCTCCATCCTTTTCCACCATCAGCCAGCCCAGATTGAGGTGCCTCTGTGATGTTATCCCTCCACCCCATTTGGCCTTATTATCTCCAACGCTCTGCCCTTCGATTCTGAAATCATTCAAAGCCGATGGGCTCGTTACCCAAACGGGTCCTGCCATCGAGTAGACGGGAAACAGCAGCATACGGGCATCCCCGATCGAGACGACGCCTGAGTGAGATTCCTCTGAACCCACTCCCTTTACCGATCCAAAGGTGTAGCAGATCGGACAGGTGGGCTTACCACAGTGGCCATCCTTTCCGGCACAGGTGCGCTTTCCGTATCGGTAGGCCGCATATGATCTGATCGCTCCGCTCAGAGATGTTCCGGGAATCTTGGGCAGGCGGGTTCCCGGCTCCCTCACGATGCTGTTGTCCACCCGCGCAAGACGCATCCCACCGGTACCGATGTGCACCGGATCTGTGGTCAGGAGCAGGTAACGATATGTGCTAAAGCTCATCTCAAATCTCCTCCTTCATAATCTGCAAATGCAATTCAATGGCATCGACAATCCAGCCGAGAACGCCATAATTGGCCCACTGATCCAGCCATCTATTGCGGTCTATGCCATCTGTCTGCCAGGGATCTCCATCCCAACCTGCATTGGCCAGAGCCTGACGACAGAAATTCCAGTAGGGATCGTCCTCTGCAAGTCTCGGCGCCTTCACCTGCCATTCCTCTCTCTTCGCCTCGATCAGGTCGCGCAGGATGTAGATCTGGTTCTTGGTGAGATGGCTCTTCAAAGTAGCCCATATCTCCTCCAAGGTCTCCAGCTCATCCAGCAGGTACGGGCGGCAGGGCAGGCCGCGGCGGTGGCCCTGATCGTCATAGGAGATCTCGAAGCGCCGCCCTGCACTGTCCAGCCACTGGAAGTCCAGGGTAGCAGGGGTGAAGTAAACTAAATCATCCGTCTTCAGATCTGCTGCATGTATAAGCTTTGCTGCATGTATAAGCCAGCCGTCAGAACCTGTCCATGGATTGGGCGCCTTGAACCTGCGATCTCTATCTGCGGGCTCAGCCGCGCTATCCAGAAACACATAGGGGTACCACTGATCAGGGGTCTGGCCGTCGCCCATAACTGCTGGGACGAACCACCTGATTTGGCGGCCATCCCTCTCGAGCAGGATCTCCAGCCACTCTTTGAACTGTCCGTCCTTATCAGCGCTGAATCGTGGTGGCAGCTGATCGCTTCGATCGGCAAGCTTGCGTGCTGCGCATACCACATTCCAGCTCTTGGGCTTAGCGCTCTGCTTCAGCATCCTTCGGCCAGCGTCCAGGATCGCCCGCAATGGAGTGCGCCTGTGGGCGTAGACGATACCCAGGTGCAGAGGCAGGCGGTTTCTGACCTTGCCCATCTCCCGCTCGTACTTGGCCTTGATCTCCTTGACCACCTCCAATGCCTTGTCGGCTGGGACGAGGGCCATGAAGGTGCGGGGCTCGGCGAGGATGGGGACGACGGGGGTGTAATGGCTGTCTGAGATAACCTCTACGCTCTCAATGCTGATCTCGCCCCATTCTTTAGCCATTCCGCCATAGCCCGTGGGCTCCTCGATCTTGAGGGCCTTCTCCTGAAGTATAAGCTCTTTAGTGTTTTCAGCCGCCCATCTGTGCAACCGTGCGCTGTAATCGCTTTCGGTTTCGTCCTTTTCTTTGAGAGGAGCCTTTTTACCTGCAAGCGAGGCGAAATAGACCAAGTTGTCAATAGAGATCAAGCGACCTTTAGACTCATTGCTCTCGGGATCCCAGGCAACGCTCAGCTTAATACCTTTGGGCAAGACCAAATCATAGGCGTGATAGGGGCCTGGATTCTCTGATCCGCCTTTCTGCCTGGGCTTGCCCCTTATCTCCAAACGAGGTCCGGCCAGTCCAACTACCTTTCCCAAATCCGATTCCTGCAATTTTTTGTTTTCATCTGTGGGGCAGACATCCTGCCAGAACCCGCGTGTCGTCTCCCATACGCGACGTAGTCGGGCGAAGGAGGGATTCTTGCGCAAGAGGAAACGCAAGAGGAGTTCAGCTCTCGCATTGAAATTGTCGTCTGCTATCTCATTTGCCAAGTTATGTATATCTC
>JAUCQD010000229.1 GCA_030372945.1 Methanothrix sp.
CCCTCCTACCGCAAGACCATGTCCAATGCAATTTTGGTCTTCCTGGACATGCAGGGAATCGAGCTGCTGGAAGGAGATGTGTGGGGTCACAGAAAAGACCTGGACGAGTACTTCACTGTGGACGATGCCATCTTGCAGGAGATTCGCACACTGGCAGCCAGTGGCGCAGGCATGGACGATGTGGCCAATCAGGTCCAGAAGAAGTCAAGGCTGGGCCTTGACCTGATCAAGTACATTGCAAAAAGCAAGATCACATCATAAGTCTGGCTTTGTGATTTTGATTTTTCATGAGCCAGAGAGCTATCTGGCTTCCCTTTTTTCATTCTTAATGTGGAAAAGTTCATCTCATCAGCCGAGTTTCTATTATCCGTGAAGTGTGACGTGCTTGTGGTGGGCGCTTCGGCTGCAGGCCTGATGGCTGCAATATCAGCCGCGAGCGAAGGGGTCAGCGTGATATTGCTGGATAAAAATCTCGATGGCCTCGATCATCTCGCAAACACGCTCTTTGAGGGCATGGCAGCACGCTCCAAGATCCAGGTAGAAGACTGCTACCTGCAAAAGGAGCTGGAGGGCATGCGCATCATAAGTCCCTCTGGTTGCGGTGTGACCATTCCTGCAAAGGGTTATTTCATCGATCGACAGAAGTTCGACGATCGCTACAAACACATTGCGGAGAACGCAGGTGTCACTCTCCTCTGCGGCGAAGCTCACAGCGCCAAGCTGGATGGCAATCGAAGGACTGTGGCCTTAGACGAAGACGAGATCGATGCGCGTGTTGTGATCGACGCCTCGGGCATAGGCGCCACCATTGCACGCCAGGCAGGCCTCCTCACGATGCGCCATCCAGAAGACATCGCCTGGGCTATGGAAGCTGTATTCGAACATCCTGGCATAGGAGAGGAGTTATTCTTCCAGTACTGGATAGGCAGCATGGCTCCTGGCTGGAAAGCCACTTTCTCGCCTGCAGGCGGCGACAAAGCCACCCTTGGGGTCTTCGTGCGCCGCCATGGCCCCAACGTGCAGCCTTTCTTTCAAAGAGTCTTAAAATATTTTAAAGCATACAAGGCCGCAGAGTACAATGATATCGAGCACATGAAAATTCTATCCGTGAAGCGAGGGGGAGACCCTATCTGCGTCTTGCCGGGCGAAATGGTATCCGATTCCTTGTTGGTCACAGGAGGTGCTGCGGGCCAGAGTGGTTTGGCTTATGGCATGCGGGCAGGCTCCATCTGCGGAACAGTTGCGGCTGAGGCAGTAGCTGCAAATGATGTGTCCAGGCACTTCCTCTCCGAGTATGAGAGGCGTTGGAGGTCGGAGTTCTATTGGGAATACCGCATGGGCAGATCATCTCTTGAGACACTGCGCGAACTGCCGGACAGGGAGATTGACAGGCTTTGCATGGGCCTATCTGGGAAAAAAATTCTATTTGGAGGATCTTTCCTAAAAAAAGCCGTGCTCTCGGGGGCGAGGATCTCACTGGTTCGGCCATGGATCATATTTGACCTGATGCGCAACCTGGCTAAGGGTTAAGTCGATCCGTCTACTACCATATTTGCCGCCTCAAAGAGCAGATCTGGGGAAAAATCCTTTAATCTTTGGCGAAGAAAGACGGGAGCCACATGATTGAACTGTCCAGCGAGCCTTACGTACTTAAGCCCAGGAACACACCCCTGACGGAGGCGGATTTCAGGCTTCACCTTAACATAAGCTGGTGTCGCGGCGTCCTCTTCAATGTTGTTGCACTGAAAAACTCCATTGCAGTAGTTGAGTACGATGCACTGCTCTGGTCAGATGATTCAATTATGTTTGTGGAGTACAAAGATTCGATATCAGCTTACAAAGATCTCTCTTCTCGTAAGGTGCAGCAGATGAACAGTTTCGCCAAGAACATTGCACGGGGACTTGGTTACAAGAAGTTTACCTTCATTGTAGTTGTGAAGGGTCTGGAGGAGGGCACTACCAAGGGTGGAGTCGAGGTTCTACCACTAGTTGAGCTTGGAAGTTACCAGCCTGTCTTCGTCTCGTCCATCACAGAAATGGAGTATCTCAACAAGATGATCGCAAAGTATACTCGCCAAGGAAAAGAAGATGTGATAGCGGAGCTGGAAAAGCTCAAGAAGATCCTCGAGATGGAGCAAGCGTAGGGGCGAGATACTTGGCGGGATACGCATGCGCAAATGGAGCGGCTACCATTCTCAATGCAGTTGCCACCTGGAAGGGCTCGGCCTTCGGCATCGGCCTTCGGACCACAGCCGAGGTGGAGCTGAATGACTCCGGCTCTGTCAGGGGCGATGTTCCTGGCATCGACACACGCCTGATCGAACGCTGTGTAGAGCTTGTGCTAAGCAGACAAGGCAGCGCCAATGGAGCAACTGTGCGCACTTGGAGCGAAATTCCAGTGGCCGGAGGCCTCAAGAGCAGCAGCACCGCAGCCAATGCAGTCATCCTGGCCACGCTCGATGCCCTTGATGAGGAGATGGATCTCGTAGAGGCGGCGAAGATTGGAGTTCAGGCAGCATTTGACGTGGGAGTTACCATCACGGGTGCTCTGGACGATGCACTCGCCTCAATGCTTGGCGGGGTGGTGGTGACGGACAACCATAGAATGGCACTGTTGAAGAGAGAAGAGCTCTCAAGACATGTCATGCTCCTCGTGCCAGACCGCAAGATGTTCTCCAAAGACACAGACGTCAAACGTTCCAGGCTTATCGCGCCACTTGCAGATGTGGCCTTTGACCTGGCGATGCTCGGTGACTGGGGACGGGCCATGACCCTGAACGGATTTGCCTACTGCGGAGCTCTGGGTCTCCCGATCGAGCCTTTGCTCCTGGCTCTGGAGGCTGGAGCGGAGGGGGTGAGTTTGTCCGGCACGGGGCCCGCTTATGCCGCCCTTCTGGACGAAGACAAGATGGATGCGCTCGAAAATGCCTGGAGCCTTCTGGGCGGAAGAGTGATAAGAACCAAGGTGAACAACATGAGCGCATCCAAGGGTCGAGGGTTTTAATGGCTCTGGCAGAACATCGCAGGGAAATTGAGGTGATCGATGAGAAGATAATACGGCTCATTGATCAGCGCATTGCAGTCTCTAAAAAGATCTTCGAGGCCAAGAGGGCGGAGGGAAAGCCGATCAACGATCCCGAGCGGGAGAAACAGGTTTTGGGAAGGGCTACAGATCTGGCCACAGAACTAAACCTTGATGCTGGTGCCATCCGAGATATCTTCGAGATTTTGATTAAGATGAGCCTACAAAAGCAGCATGAGCTTCATGGCAGAAACCAGGGATAGTGACAGACCGTCCTGTATCCAAAAGAGGGTGATTGCTAAATGGTCGATGTTGCTGTGATCTCAGGATCCAAATCAGACCAAGCGGTCGTAGATAAGATACTGCACAGGCTCGAAGAGATGGGAGCGGACTTTGAGCACAAGATACTGTCCGCACACAGAAACCCCCAGGAGCTTGAGAAGTACATCGCTGAAACAGACGCCCGCGTTTTCATCGGAGTAGCTGGCCTCTCTGCGGCTCTGCCCGGTGCCATCGCATCCATGACGATGCGTCCTGTCATCGGCGTGCCAGTTAGTGCCAAATTGGGCGGCCTGGATGCGCTCTTGTCAATTGTCCAGATGCCGCCGGGCGTTCCAGTGGCCTGTGTGGGCATCGATAATGGAGAAAATGCAGCATTGCTGGCCTTAAGAATCCTCGAATCCGGAAGATAGCTATTTATACAATGTCAGTGTGATAACCAAATCAAAGGTGGGATAGGATGTACAAGCGGATTTTGATCGCCACAGATGGCTCTGATAAATCTAAGAAAGCCGCTGAGGAGGGTATAGAGCTGGCCAAGGCTCTCGGCGCGCAGGTCTTAGCGCTCAACGTTGTAAACGAGGTTGTCATCGCAAGCGCAGTCAGACAGCTTGGTTCCGATAGAAAAGAGGTAGAGACTAAGTTGAAGACAGCTGGCGGCAAGGCCGTGGATAGCATCAAGGCCATGGGAGATAAGGTGGGCGTGCCAGTGGATACGATCGTCAGAATCGGAGCGCCAGCAAACATGGTCATAGATACTGCTGCAGCCGAAAAAGCTGACCTTATCGTCATGGGAAGCCATGGTGAATCTGGAGCCTCAAAGCTTCTGATCGGAAGCGTTGTTCAGAAGGTGCTGTACTGGTCGACGATCCCGGTCCTGGTTGTGAGATGATTCAATGGAAGCCTTCGTATTGGGTGAATCCCTGATCTACGCATCTTTTGCTATTGTGTTCATTGTAGGCGTAGTTCTTGGTTTCTTCGTAATAAGCCTCATTGGAGGAAGTTAATCCTAAAAGAGACCTTCGGGACTATCCGAGATGGTCTCTTCATTTATATTATAAAGACTTATATCTTAAAGTACCTTGGGGCAGTCTCCAAGCACCTTGCCATGAGGTTTGCAGCCTTGTCGATATCACTTATGCACAGAACCTCCACAGGCGAGTGGATGTACCTTGTGGCAACGCTTATGACGCCAGTTGGAATCCCAGACCTGGTCAGGTAAATGGATGAAGCATCAGTAGTTCCTCCATCTGAGGCCTCCAGTTGTACTGGAATTTCAAACTCCCGTGCCGTGCCGACCAGCCATTCGAGGACTTGCGGCGTGGCGATCAGGCCCCTGCCCGAGGCATCGGCCACTACCAGCACCGGGCCCTTCCCCATCTCTATTGGAGCATCCTTCTTCTCGATTCCCGGATGGTCCCCTGATATCGTCACATCGGCTGCGATGGCCAAGTCCGGGTTCAGGTCATAAGCGGAGACTTTCGCACCCTTCAGTCCAACCTCCTCCTGCACAGTTGCTACGGCATAGATTGTGGACTTGGCTTTCGTCCTCTTCAAGGCCTCGATCATCACAATCAGGCCGGCACGATTATCGAATGCCTTGCCTGTGACCTTGTCGCCCAGCAAACTGGCAAATGTCCTATCGATCGATATCGGCGTCCCAATAAGTATCCCCAGATCCTCGACCTGTCTTTGAGATGTGCCGCCAATGTCGATGAACATGTCCCTGGCCTCTACAACCTTCTTGCGCTCCTCCTCTTTCATGACATGAGGCGGCTTGGAGCCGATCACTCCTACGACAGACCCTGATCTTGTGTGGATGATGACTCTTTGGTTTAGCAATGTCTGGTCGAACCAGCCACCGATACGAATGAAGCGAATGAAGCCCTTCTCGTCCACCTGCTTGACCATAAGCCCGATCTCATCAGCGTGAGCTTCGATCATGATAGATGGCCTCTCGCCTTTCTTGGTGGCTATGAGATTTCCTAAAGAATCCACCCTCATCTCATCCACAAAAGGTGCGATCTCGTCTCTTACTATCTGCTGAACTGAACCTTCCCAGCCGGATATGCCATGAGCATTGCTCAGTTTCTCCAGCAATGATTTGATATCGCTCATTGAACCATCTCATTTTTAAGATTAAATTGAAGAATTCAAACAGATCTGATCCTTGCGCCCTCATTTCGAGCGCTGGTGATCTGAACCTCTCCGCCAACTTCGCCCATGACTTCAGTGGCAGTGGCCTCGATATCTCTCGCCTGTGTGTCGGTTATTGCATAAACAGTCGGCCCGAAGGAGCTGAGGCCTGAGCAAGCGGCGCCTGCTGCCCTCATTTCGTCCATAAGCCTCCGCACCACTGGATGCTGAAGCATCACCTCGACCTTCTTAAAACCGATCTCCTGAACTCTGTTTACTGCTGCACCAAACTCATCGAGGTCCTCCTCTACAAGGGATGGAACCATCCTGACCAGTATCTGGTAGCATAGCTCATGCACATCTGCAAGCGGCACAGGGCAATACTTCTTGAAGATGTCCACCTCCTGCGTCCCATGGGCGCCCCTGGTGACATCTGGCGTTGCAAGTAAGATCTTCCAGCTCTTGGGAAATTCATGGCGTGCTATCACAGGCGGCGCACGAATGCCTATCGATGCAGACGAGGGCCTGAAGTCCACTTTCTCCTTCCCGGGTCCGAAAGTGTGCCCTCCGTCGATCAGAAAACCGCCGCCCTCGAAGGCTGCAGTGCCGATTCCACTCGTCCCGCCCCTGTTTATGATCGATGCTATCTCGCGCGCAGTTGCAGGCCTGTGGTAAAGCTCGCAAAGCGCCTTGCCTGCTGCTATTCCAAGCTGCGTTCCTCCGCCCAGGCCCACATGCATCTTATATCCAGCTCTTATGGAGAGATGTGCTCCTCCGAGGCCAAAATGCATAGCTACTGCCTGAGCCGCTGCCTTTGCGCGGTCCGCATTCTCGCCCTCCACCACCAGATCCCTCGCTCTCTGCGCCTCCAGCAAGATGCTCGGCTCGTCCAGAGTGATCCCAACTCCTCCGTCCACACGTCCTGATGTGCCTGTCAGATCTGTCAGTGTCAGATGGATCCTCGAAGGCGTTTCTACTATTACCCTGTACTCGTCCTGAAAGCTGTTGTATGGAAAGGTCTCTTGTATGGCTATCAGCGGCTCTCCGTGACGGAAGATCTTGTAGCTGCGCTGGAGCATCAGCTCGCGGGGAAAGACATTGAAGACCCTGCTTACCTCCCGGTCTGCTCTGGAAAATCCTGTCGCACTTATGTCCCGTCTGGATTCGATCTGATGCTTTTTCAAAATTACGCCGATCGGAATGTCGGCCCTGGTAAGATCATCTTTGAAGCTGGCATCCAGCCTTTTCAAGGGCGTGTGCGAGACCGCATATATCAGAGCTTCACCTGTATTCGCTTTCTTTAGCTTCACCACACGGTAGTTGACCTCATCTCCTGGATTCACCTTAAGCTCCGCTGCCACTGCATCGTCTGCAGGAATGACCTTTTGCACCAATGTCTCAATCTCGATTGGGCAGCCTGTGATGACCTCCAGCATACTGGTCACGGATCCATCCGTTCCCAAAAGCATCTTTTGCACGGGACTGAGCCTGCCCACGCTGTTTTCGAGATCTGAGATCTGTTTTGTAACTGAGAGAGATGGTTGTTGAGCCATTAAAAGTAGATCCCTTTGGCTGGAATAAAGTTTTTCCCTTCGAGCGCTTTTCGTATACATTGTGAGATTGGTGACTTCCAGAATATCGGGATTCTACAAGCTTCCTCCCAGCGAGAGGTTGAAGGCCGTGGCCGAGCAGTCGGGCCTGGGGATCGAAGATATATCACAGGTTGAGAGGGGCCTTGCAGTCGATCAGGCGGACAAGATGGTGGAGAATGTGATTGGTGTTTTTCAGGTGCCCTTGGGAATTGCCACCAACTTCCTCATCGATGGCAGAGAGGTGCTCATACCCATGGCCACCGAGGAGCCGTCGGTGATTGCCGCAGCAAGCAACGGAGCCAGAATGGCGCGCAGCTCAGGGGGATTTTCGACCTCCAGCACAGGACCTGTGATGCGCGCCCAAATTCAGATCACAGGGCTTTCCGATCCATTTGCTGCCAGGCAGGCAGTATTCCTTCATAAGGATGAACTGACTCAGATGGCCAATGAAAAGGATCCGATGCTTGTCAGGTACGGGGGCGGGGTCAAGGACATTGAGGTTTACGTCATAAATTCACGTGTAGGGCCGATGGTAATTGTGCACCTCATAGTAGACTGCCGCGACGCCATGGGGGCAAATGCAGTAAACACCATGGCAGAGGCGCTCGCACCGCGCCTGGAAGAGATCACAGGTGGCAAGGTCTATCTTAGGATCATCTCCAACCTGGCAGACAAACGCCTAGCCCGCGCAAGAGCTGTGTTCAAGGCTGAAGAGATCGGCGGCCATGAGGTTGTCGATGGCATCATACAGGCAGCGGCTCTTGCAGAGGTCGATCCCTACAGGGCTGCTACCCACAACAAGGGCATCATGAATGGCGTTACGGCGGTCGTGCTGGCGACGGGAAACGACACAAGGGCCGTTGAGGCTGGTGCTCACTCCTTTGCGTCTCTTTCCGGGCGATACATGTCGCTGACGAGGTACGAGAAGAACAGGGATGGAGACCTGGTGGGCACCATCGAGCTGCCAGTGGCGGTAGGACTGGTAGGTGGCGCGACACGCGTCCATCCAGTGGCCAAGTCTGCTGTGAAGATCCTGGGAGTGAAGAGCGCAGACGATCTCTCTCGCATCATCGCAGCCGTGGGTCTTTGCCAGAACTTCGCGGCTTTGCGCGCGCTGGCCTCGGAAGGCATTCAGCGAGGCCACATGTCCCTTCATGCCAAGAACGTGGCTGCGCAGGCAGGCGCAAAGTGCGATATGATCGACATCATCGCAGCTCGCATGGCAGCTGAACGCAGGATCAGCGTGGACAGAGCAACAGAGCTCATGGCGGAGCTTGATGACAGATCAAAGGGGTGAAGCCGCAAAATGAGGATCGGAGTTCTGGGGCCCGAAGGCACTTACTCTGAAAAGGCCGCATTGCTCTGGTCGCGAGACATACCAGATGCGAAGCTGGTCTACTTTGGCGACTTCGAAGAGGTGCTCAGGGCGGTGGAGACAGGAGAGCTGGATGCAGGCGTCGTTCCTGTGGAGAATAGCCTTGAAGGTGCTGTCACTGTGGTCATGGATCTTCTGCTTCACATGAATGTCGTGATAATTGCAGAGGTGAACCTGCCAATCAGGCACTGCCTTGTGGGCAGGGGCGAGGCAGAGATCAATGTCATCCTCTCCCATCCCCAGGCACTGGCCCAGTGCCGCCAGTATCTGCGCCAGAACTATCCCAAGGCAGAGATCAGGACCACGGGCTCCACCAGCCATGCTGCCCATCTGGCCCAGGAGTTTCCGGAGATGGCGGCCATTGCAGAGGCAGCAACTGCTGAAAAGTATGGCCTGCGTATTCTGGCCAGGGAGATTCAGGATGTGCGCGATAACATCACAAGGTTCATCGTGGCTGGACGGAGGGTTCCAAAGGCTACGGGCAAAGACAAGACATCCCTTGTCGTCTATCTGCAACGTGACCGGCCTGGTGCGCTCTTCTCAATACTGCATGAGTTCGCCTCGCGCAAAATAAATCTGACAAGGATAGAGTCCCGGCCAAGCAGGAGGGGCATTGGAGATTACTACTTTTTCATCGACCTGGAGGGGCACGTGAACGACTCAATGGTAAAAGATGCCTTGGCAGGAATTCAGGAGAAAGCTGCCATGGTCAAAGTGCTGGGATCTTATCCACGGGCATCGAATGGGCCATAGCAGCTTGCCTGAGAATGCTTTTTATATTCGATCCAAGATGCCCTTGACTGCAAACAGCCCATATCAGCCTGTTGGAGTCGCATCTGATGGATGATTATGAACCCAAGTTTTCAAACCTGCCGGAGAGGATCTCTCGCTTAGGAGAGCTGGCATGTAACATGTGGTGGAGCTGGCATCCAGAGGCAAGAGCCCTCTTTTACATGCTGGCTGGATGCGGCTCTGAGTTCAAGGCTCAAAACCCAGTGTTGCAGCTCATCGAGATGGATGGATCTGTGCTAGATGCAGCTGCAAAAGACTCACGATTTCTGAGGAGATACGATGCAGTTATGGCCAGATTTGATGCCGATGTAAACTCTTATCAAAGCTGGTTTTACTCCAAAATTCGTGATCCTGGGATGCACTCCATAGCCTACTTTTCAGCCGAGTACGGCTTGCATCATTCTCTGCCATTTTATGCAGGCGGCTTGGGATTTCTGGCCGGTGATTTTCTAAAAGAGTGCAGCGACCTCGGCGTTCCAGCGGTCGGTGTCGGCTTCATGTATCCAGAAGGTTACCTGCACCAGAGGCTCTCGCCCGATGGCTGGCAGATGAACGAGAGCGAGACTTTGGAGCGGAGCCAAGCTCCCATATGCAGGGTCAGGGATGAAGACGGCCAGACTCTGACCATCAAGGTGCCAATTGTCGAGCGTTCCATCTACTTCGAGGTCTGGAAGGCACAGATCGGTCGTGTTCCACTATATCTCATCGACACTGACATCGAGGCAAATGATCCCTGGAACCGTGGCATATCCTCACGCCTTTACATCGGCGACGCCGAGCAGCGCCTGGTTCAGGAGATGATCCTGGGGATCGGTGGCACCCAGATTCTCAAGGCCCTGGGAATAAAGCACTCAATCCTTCATCTCAATGAGGGTCATTCGGCCTTCGCAATATTGGAGAGGATCCGGGAGAGGGTGGAGAAGGGCTCAAGCTACAAGGATGCGGCAGATCGGGTTCGCTCTACCACTGTTTTCACAACGCATACGCCAGTTCCAGCTGGCCACGACGTTTTTTCTTTTGAGCTCATGGACAGGTATTTCGGGTCTTACATCCCCCTGCTGGATCTGGAGAGGGACGAGTTTTATAGGCTCGGAAGAGACCCCAGCAATTCTTCGTCCCATTTCAACATGACAGCCTTCGCCCTTCGCATGTCTGCTTTCAGAAATGCTGTGAGCAAGATGCATGGCACTGTCGCAAGGAAGATGTGGCACCACCTCTGGCCAGGTCTTTCGGAAGGCGACCTGCCAATCAGTTACATCACCAATGGAGTGCACCTTCCCACCTGGATAGCCCCAAGTCTTGCAGCCATGTTCAACAGGTATCTAGGACCGAACTGGCTGGCAGACCACGACAATCCTTCCATCTGGCAGCTGGTCGACGATATCCCAGACGCAGAACTTTGGCATGTTCACAGACTGCTGAAGATGGCTCTGATTGCCGTGATGAAAGAGAGGGCCCGCGAGAGGTGGAAAGAGCACGCGGATCTCAATATAATCATGGCCTCTGGGATCATGCTCGATCCCAATACGCTCACCTTGGGCTTTGCACGCAGATTTGCTGCATACAAGAGGGCGAACTTGATTTTGCATGATCTGAAGAGGCTGAAATGCATCCTCAACCACCCCAGGCATCCCGTGCAGATCATATTTGCAGGGAAAGCACACCCCTCCGACAACGAAGGCTTGCAGCTCATCCAGCAGGTATTTAACATTGCGAGGGATCCGAATTACGGTGGACGCATAGCCTTCATCGAGGACTACGATGAGGAGCTTGCGCAGTATTTGGTTCATGGGGTTGATGTCTGGCTCAACAATCCCCAGCCACCCTTCGAGGCATCTGGAACAAGCGGCATGAAGGCCGGGATAAATGGAGTGCCGCAGCTTTCCGTCCTTGATGGCTGGTGGATCGAAGGCTATACTGGCGCAAACGGATGGGCTTTTGACGGAGCAAATAGCGGATCTAACGGGTCCGAGGAGATCGACTCAGAAGAACTTTATACAATTCTTGAGAAACAAATAGTACCTCTCTATTACGACAAGGATGATTCAGGCGTATCATCCAAATGGGTCAGGGTCATGAAGGAGTCGATTAAGAATGCAGCTCCAATGTTCAGCTCCTGTCTCTTATACACATCTCCGAGCCCACGAGACAGCGCTGTGTATCTCGTATTCCGTCTTCTGCGTGAAAACGGGGGGGGGGGGGGGGGGGGGGGGGGGGG
>JAUCQD010000230.1 GCA_030372945.1 Methanothrix sp.
GCTCACTGCTCAAGGAGAAGACCTGGATAAAGAACTATCGCGCAGGCACCAGCATGCACCATGAGGTCGAGTATGCTCATGCCCTTGACAAAGAGCTGGAGATAACCGTCAAGGAGCTTCTCAATCACACATACGATCCAGAGCTGGTAGGCGTCGGCTTCACTCAGATGAAGATCAATGAAGATGTGACCGACGGCAAGGCCCATATCGGAGTCCTGCAGGCAGGAAACGACTGGGCAAGTCAGCAACCATTCACCGACTTGACCACGCTAAGCAGCAAAGGAGACATGTTGACCACTGCTTGGAAGAAGCCCAGCATCGAGATCGATGAGGACTACTGGGGAACCTACCACATTGAAAAGAACATGACCCTCGAGGTGCCTTACCATTCGAAGCAAACTTCCGACGACTGGCTGCCCTGTTGCTTCGGCGGCTTCAGCGATATGACTGCATGGGACCAAAAGACCTTCAAGTCTGCCAAGGGCATCTTCGACTGCACATGCTTCAAGGCGCCCACTCAGGCACAGTTCCCAAGGGTCTATCAGTAAATGAGCTATGGGGATGATATCCCCCTTTTCCTATTTTATGCAATTTGAGGCCTGGGAGCCCATTTACCTGGAAATTCTTGAGGACTTTGGCTTCTCTCTTGCCCGTGATGAAGAAGCAGCAGAGCTTTTGCAGGACCTCCTGTGCGGCGGAGGGCTGGGCGTGTCTGTGGCAAGGGCGAAGATTTGCGGCAGAGTCGCAATTGTATGCGGAAACGCGCCTGGACTGGAGAGAGAGCTGGAAGGACTGCAGGTCAAAGATGCAGCCTTCGTGGCCGCAGACGGTGCCACAGGCGTTCTATTAAAAAAAGGAATTGTGCCGGAGATCGTGGTCACTGACCTGGATGGCCCCTTTTGGGCGATCTTGGAGGCAGACCAGAGGGGCTCAATTGTCGTTGTGCATGCTCATGGAGACAACCTGGACGCTTTAAAAAGATGTGTGCCGCAGTTGAGGAACATAATCGGCACAGTCCAGTGCAGACCGCCAGAGGGGCTGTATAACTTTGGTGGCTTCACAGATGGCGATCGATGTGTCTTTCTGGCCAGGGAGCTTGGCGCCGCCTTCATACAGCTCTTGGGCTTCGACTTCGAGGATTTGAGCGTCACGCCGCGCAAAAGGAAAAAGCTGGCTTGGGCCAAAAAGCTGATCGACCTGGCTATGAGTTGCGCTTAGTGGGATGTCTGAACTCGCTTGAGGATTCTCTTCAGAGCCTGCGCCGCCACATCCTGTGCATCCCTGCTTGCATCTATCAATACAAAGCGTCCTGGCTCAAGCGAAGCCAGCCGCCGGAAGTTTTCGTTTACGCTTCGCAGGAATTCAAGT
>JAUCQD010000231.1 GCA_030372945.1 Methanothrix sp.
TTCGGAACTCGTCGGCAGCGTCAGATGTGTATAAGAGACAGATTTATGGTATCATAGCTATGCATATGTTAGCTTTGCATCTCGGAAAAAGTAGCATTTCATCTGCTGCAGTGTATATTCTCGCCACTCATGCGCACCAGCGGCTTGGAAAGATGCCTGCGTGCGCATGGAGGCACTTCATAAAATCCCTTTTCCAAATCCCTGATAAGAGGCCTGCGTTCACGGCCCAAAGCTGTGGTCTTGCACCTCCTGCAGCGATAGCCCTGCCCCTTTCCAGCAGACTCCATACGCCTCTTGCATTGAGGACATATTGGAGCGACCAACACTACTTGCTCGGCCAAGCGAAGTATATTCATCTTCTCCAGGTTGAGGGTTTTGTCCCGCACAGCTCCCCAAACCTCCAGCTCGTCGCCTGGCATAAGCCGCTTTACAATCGACCGAAAGTTCTTGGTGGGCTCGAAGGCTGCGCATTTTATTTGCCCTTTTCCATTCTGCAATGTAAAGAAGATGTGTCCGCCCTCGATTGCCTCAGGCGATCGATCCACAAAGCCGCGCAGCCTGTAGCTCTGGCTGTCACAGACATCATGAATCTCGCCTTCCAATATATGAGCATCAGTGCCCTGGTTGGTCTTGTAGAGCACTCTTCTCTCCCAGGGCTCTGACTTTATGGTCTGAAACGCCTCTTCGATCGCCTCCGGGTCTGACCCTCTTATGCCGAAAAGCACTGGATCTCCGGAGTGGGGTGCGAAGACGATTCTCTTATTAAAATGATCTACTGTATCCCAGGTGCCAGGGTATGTAAGGGCATCCGCATTCCAAACAGTTTCAGCTTCGATGCTTCTGGGCGTGCCCCAGCGCTGGCGCTGTCTATATGCGATCAGCTCGTAGGTGAAGTCAGAGAGATCGGCTCCAATGGCAGCCAGTGCACCGATCAAACCCCTGCCCTTCTTGAATCCTCTGTACCAGATTCCCTCATCATCCAGAAGTGCCCTTGCATCATCGATCTGCAGAATTTGTGTGACTGCGCGACGATAAAAGGCAGTCATTCGTGGCGTCACATCATCGGCTATCACAAGTCCTGGATTGGTGTTTGCACCTGAGAAGTCAGACAGCTCCAAAACCGCCTTCAGAGCTATCTCCCTTACCCTCTGGGGGCGATCGCTCTCAAGAGCAAATGCCAGCGCTGCATTGCCGCGTGTCTTGAAGCGCGCGCAAGGGTTAAGACGGATAAGCCTGGGCAAGCCAATGATCTTGCCATAAGGCCTGAGCCTCTCCATGAGCACAGCGGCCAGGTAAGTTGTGCACAGGCCCCTCTCCGAATCGGTATCATCAATTCCAATGAACATGGTCAACCTTATATAGCGGTCAAACGATGATATATAATGATGGATAAGGAACTTCTCGCCAGGCGCGTGGAAGAGGTTCTTGAGCAGGCCGGGTTCTCCACCTCGGATCGCTGCTACTTCCGTCCCAGGAGCTTCGATCTCGCTGCCAGAAAAGGAGATCTGTTCCTACTGCTGAAGATCCTCTCCAACATCGACGGCCTTAACGAGCAGACTGCCATGGAGGTCCGCCGCCTGGCCAAGCACCTTTTTGCCAGCCCGCTTCTAGTGGGCGAGAAGACCCGCGACCAGTACCTTGAAAGGGGTGCAGTCTACTTCCGCTACGGGATTCCAACGCTCAGCCTTTTCACCCTGGCGGACTGTCTCCTGGAGGAGGCGCTGCCCTTGGTCTATGCAGCCCACGGAGGGCTTTATGTGCACATCGACGGTGCAAAGATGCGGCAGATAAGGCTCGAACGTGGCATATCACTGGGCGCTCTGGCGTCGGAATTGGGCGTATCCCGCAGAACCATAAGCAAGTATGAGACTGAGAGCATGGATACCTCAGTGGATGTGGCTTTGAAGCTGGAGGAGATCTTTATGCAGGAGCTGATCCAGCCTGTGGACCCCTTCCACACAGGAAACATAGATGACGTGCAAGGAGAGGTCACCGACAAAATATTGAGGCTGCTCCTGGAGATCGGCTTCGAGGTGGTTCCCACGGCGCAGGCACCCTTCAATGCCATAACAAGGGACGACGACCTTGTCGTTCTGACGGGCGTCTCCAAGTTTTCTCAGAGCATGCTCAAAAAGGCCAAGCTCATGAGCAGCCTTTCCGCGGTAGCCAAAACGAAGTCTGCGGTGATAGTGGACGGAGAGACAAAGCTGGAGTGCATAGAGGAGACTGCCATCATAGAGAGAAGAGAGCTAGAGACGATCGATCGGACCCGTGAATTTGAGAGCCTGGTCAGAGAAAAGCAGAATAAATAGGCTCATGGAAACAGCTAAATTTCTTCAGGACTTCGCAAGCTAAATGAAATCACTCATGGATAGGATCGTCAAATCTCGCAGAGTCTTCGTCTTCGGGATCGCGGGAGATAGCGGATCTGGCAAGACCACCATCTCTCGTGGAATAAAGAGGATACTTGGCGAGGATATGGTGGCATCCTTCTCAATGGACGACTACCACAGCCTAGATAGAAACCAGCGCAAAGAGCGTGGCATCACGCCCCTTCACCCTGCAGCCAATCATCTCGATCTTTTAGCAGACCACCTGGAGAGATTGCGCCGCGGTGAAGGCATCGACAAACCCGTCTACGATCACAGCAAGGTGAGATATGTGGGACTGTGCCCTTCGGTCCGGCGCCAGTGATCATCGTGGAGGGACTGCATCCGCTTTACACTGAGCGGCTGCGCAGTCTCATCGACTTCAAAATCTTCGTTGATCCCTCCCGCTCAGTGAAGCGGCTCTGGAAGGTGCGCAGGGACGTTGGCGAGCGAGGTTACAATCCGGAGCAGGTAAAGGCCGAGATTTTGCAGCGCGAGCCCGATTATAAGCTCTACATCGATGTTCAGAAGATCTATGCTGAGATCGTGGTTAAGGTTCAGGACTCCAGATTCCATCCATCTCTTCTGGACACCGAGCCAAAGCCCGAGCTATACTCGGTGAGATTGATCCAGCAGATGCTCGAACATCCAGTTCCTGAGGTGGATCTGGCTATCGATTTGAGTAAGATTTTGCGAACCAGTGAGCATGAGTTCTCCATTGAGTTTCAGCGCGACGATTACTATGGCAAAAAGGTTGGAATCATGACCATCGATGGCGAGATCCATCAGTCGATGATCGCAGAGCTGGAGAAAAAACTGGGAGACACCCTGGGAACTTATGCAGTGATAAGCGACCGACGGGAAGAGTACGTAAATGCCATCGGCGTGTCTCAGCTAATCTTGACCTGGAGCTGCCTGGAGAAGCTGCAGCACCTCATGGGGTACCGCAGGTAGATCCTGGCCTGATTGACAGAACAAGTACAAACTCGAAAATAATTTTCAGGGACCTATGCCCTTTTCTTCATCTCCTTCTCGATATCCCTGCCCTCATCTGTGAGAGACCATACGCCATCATTCTCGATTGCGATCGACCTTTCTGCCAGCTCCGCGAGGATCTTCTTCACAGCAGGCCCTGGAATGTGCTCCACCTTTGCGACCTTTTCTGCAGTCATCTTGCCCTTTGAGCCCAGTATCTGAACAACTCGCTCGCGCTGTTTGTTTCCCATGATAAAACCCATACTACCAGCTAAGTCTTCTGCCATAATGCTCATCCCCTTTTTGCGTTAGCTTTATAGCTACTCAACTCAATGTTAAAAGTGGCGGGCAGTCCGGGTGGTTCGGCGTCACCTGTGACCCGAAATCGTCGATAAGCGGGGGGCGAAGCTGACGGAAGACTTTGAGCTTTGCGTGCTCAGTCCAGTTGCAGACAATGATTCTCCGTCCTGTAGGGATGGCACCGGTCCGCGGGCCTTCCTGAAGGAAGGTCTGTGTACCACAATTGCAGGCATCGGTTCAGGCCCGGAAGGGAGCAAACCCACTGCGGGTAACTGTCGCTTGCAGGTTTTGGGGGAGGAGGACGCTTCGGGATTAACTGGCGCGCGAGGCTTGCTGGCAACCGCTGGCGTGCCCGCCATTTGATAATACTAAGCTCCAGAGTAGTTTTGGCGTATGATCTCCCTTGAATCTCTTCCACATCTTCCCGGATGCTACCTCTTCCTGGACTCTGAAGGTGCCATCCTCTATGTAGGCAAAGCCCGCGATCTGAAGAGACGTGTCAGCAATTATTTCCAAAAACAAGGTCACAGTCCCAGGACCGAGGCCCTGGTCCTGGCTACGAAAAGCCTGGACTTCATCGTCACCAACACCGAGGTGGAGGCTCTTTTGCTGGAGAACACACTCATCAAGAAACACCAGCCTCGGTACAACATCAAGCTCAAGGACTCATCGAGGTATGCCTGCATCCAGATCACTGAGGAGAAGTTCCCAAGGATCAGAGTCTCCCGGAGGGCTGCCGGGCCGGGCGCATTCTTCGGCCCATTCACCCGGGCCAGGGAGAGGACCTACATCTTCCAAATCGTCCGAAAGACCTTCGGGCTGCGCACATGCAGAAAACTCCCAAAGAGAGCATGCCTGCGCTGTCATCTGGGGCACTGCGCTGGGCCCTGCATCGGAAGGATCACAGAGGCAGAGTATGGTGAAAGGGTGCAGCGAGCGAAGAGCGCATTGAAGGGCGACATAGACGAGCTGATAGAGTCCATGCAATCGGAGATGAAGGACCTTGCTTCCAGACAGGAGTTTGAGAGGGCACGGGAATTGCGAGACGAGATCTCTGCCCTGAAGCGGCTATGTGAGCGGCAGAGCGTGGAGCGCCGGCAGAAGATCGATCAGGATGTGCTCAGCTGGCATGTAGAAGGCGGAAATGTCTTTCTAATGCTTTTCAAGGTCTACAAAGGCACTCTTGAGGGAAAAGAGGAGTTCGTCTTTGCCCATAACGAGGACTTCCTCGAGGAATTTCTTGTCCAGTATTACTCAGTAAATGAGCCCCCGGAAGAGCTGATCATAGGCGAGAAGCTGGACGATTCCCTGGTGGAGTTTCTATCTCATGTCTCGGGAAAGAAGGTCAGAGTAACTGTTCCAAAACATGGGGAGAAAGAGAAGCTCTTGGAGCTGGCCAAGAAGAACATTGAGATATGCTTCTTCGGTGACAGAATGAAGCTCGATGCCCTTCAGGATGCGCTCAGCCTGCCCAGGCGCCCGGAGGTCATCGAGTGCTTTGACATTTCACACCTGGCAGGCACCTCAACTGTCGGGTCTATGGTGCAGTTCCGGGGTGGTCGGCCGGATAAGAGCAACTACAGGCGCTTCAAGATCAGAAGTGTGGAAGGCATCGATGACTATGCAGCAATTGCCGAGGTCGTACGCAGGCGTTACTCCCGCCTCAAAGACGAAAACCAGGAACTCCCAGACCTCATCATCGTCGACGGCGGACGCGGTCAACTCTCCTCTGCACAAGTGCAGCTAAGGGAACTAAGAGCTCCGATACCTATCATATCAATAGCAAAGGATGAAGAGGAGATCTATTTGCCAGGTAGCTCTCAGCCGCTTCCACTGAAAAAGGATGAAAAGGCCTCGCTCTTCATTCAAGAGATCAGGGACGAGGCACACAGATTTGCAATTGCCTACAACCGATTGCTGAGAAAGAAGGCGATGAATTAGCGATCAATTCAGCACTTTTCAAAATTATCAAGGAAAGGATTTTTGGGCATTGGATCCTAACAAATAAGAGATGAATCCCAGCATTGCCGTCTATCGAGGCCTGAAGCGTGCAGGCATAAACTTCGCAGCCTCAGTGCCCTGCGTCAATTTGCAGCAACTGCTGCGCCTGGTAGGCGAAGACCCAGAGATCTTGCACCTGCCTGTCACGCGCGAGGAGGAGGGGGTGGGCGTTTGCTGTGGAGCCTGGATGGGGGGGTGCAAGCCAGCGCTGCTCATGCAAAACTCCGGGCTTGGCAACAGCATCAATGCTCTGGCCTCCCTGGACTTCCTCTTCAAAGTTCCCCTCCTCATGATCATAAGTCATAGAGGCTGCGATGGCGAGCAGATCATCGGCCAGGTACCAATGGGAGAGCTCACGCCAAAGCTGCTTGATGCGATGCAGATCCCGAGGCTCTCCCCATCGCCAGACCAGGCTGAGGATGTTGTGGCCCAAGCCTGGAGCCTGGCAGAAGAGAGGCGCATTCCTGTGGCTGTGCTATTGGATCTGCAGTTCTGGAGGGCCAAATGAAGCGGATCGAGGCCATCGCCCTTGCAGCTGAGGCCGCAGAGGCTCAAGAGGCTCTTGTTGTGTGCAACATCGGCTTTCCGAGCCGTGAGCTTTACGCTCTAATGGATCGCAGCGAGAACTTCTACATGCTCGGCTCAATGGGCCTGGCGTCCTCAATCGGGCTTGGCCTGGCACTGGCCCTTCCAAAACGCAGAGTGATCGTCCTGGACGGCGACGGCGCTGTGCTCATGAACCTGGGAACTCTTGCAACCATTGCCCACAATGCGCCCAGGAATTATTTACTGGTGATCCTGGACAACTGCTGTTTTGGCTCCACAGGCTCTCAGCCCACGTGCACCCATTTTGGAACAGATCTTGAAGCTGTTGCCAGAGGTGCTGGAGCAAAGAGCGTCAGAACTGTGGCAAATGCTGAGGACCTGCGTTCGGCCCTTACAGGTCACGGGATAGTGGTTGCCAAAGTGGAATCTGGCAATGCTGATGTTCCCAGAATCCCCCTGTCTCCTGAAAAAATAATCGAGCGGTTCATGAAATCCGCTCAACAGGCTGGGAGATCGTAAAGGAGCCATCGAGTATCCTATCTTTCAGATCCTCGGCCAGCCTAAGCGCCCTGAGCTTATCAGACTGGCGAAGCACTACAGGTATGGCAATTTCTGTGCCCTCGTCTCTCTTCAGCCGGATGGACCCAAGGTTGCACTGAAATGCCCCAGATGGGCAGTCTACTGCGCACAGTCCGCAGTGAAAGCACAGCATCTCATCGCGTTTCGCTGCCTGGCCATCGAAGTGGATCGCCCTCGTTGGGCACGACATTTGAGCTTGGCAGCGGGCACAACCCCTGCATTTATCAGGGTCGAACTCCACATCCAGGTCAACGCCCTCCCAGACGTCTGCGTAGCTGGCCTGGCCAATGGCCTCGCGGGTGTTCACATCCATGACAGGCAGCGCGATCTCCCTATCAAGCCGGGCGATCTCCTGAAGAATTGTCTTGCTTGTCACAGGTATTGGCACTGCCCAGGAGCAGATGCACTCAGGCCCAGCAGATGTCGCGAAGCCGCCCATGTACTCCGGCTTCATGTGATGCATGTCTGCAAAGCCCGAGAGGTTCGGCTTTTGAGGAGAGGAGCGAGTGCCTGTGCCGAGCACGAAACCTTCAGCGCCGTTGAGAAGAATGCGCGTTCCAACGCCGATCGTCTCCAAGAGTGGATCGTTCTTGATGGGATTTATCTGGCCGCATCCTGAGAAGGTCGCTCCAAGGCAGTGCGGCTCAAATGGGCGGGCATGAAAGATCGTGGATAGGGGTTTTTCACCAGGATTTACAAAGGCTGAGTAATTCATGAAGGCATGGCGCGATCCATTGAGGCGCGCAAAAGGCATCTCGTCCAGCCCAACCTTCGCCTGAAAGGCCTTTTCATCATTGGTCTCGACCTCGACCAGTACAGGCTTTCTTTCCACCAGTTCGCGGAAGAGATGGCCACCACCCCAGTTTCGCCTGTCACGGCTGCGAGCTGTTCCGAAGACGATAAGATCTACCACACCCAAATTCTCATTTGGGCACGGCCCTACCTGTGCAGCAACACCGTTTATCCAAACCCTCTCAGCCCTCAAGAACGCCCCTGGCTCTGCCACACGGAAGGAAAAAACGGCGTATGTGCCGCTCATCACCGCCCGGGTGGCAGTTGTGACGACATCCACATCCTTGAGCCTGGATGCACCTCCCAATGCCACCAGATCGCAGACCTCCTGAGAGGTCAAGACGACTGCATTGCCCTGTTTAATCCTTCTCTGAATCTCTGAGAGTGAACGCGGCATCATATCCTCCGGAGAGGCAGCTGAACCTCTCCTCTTATACTATCACTATTGTATAAATCATCTTTGGAATTAACCCATTAAGGATCGATTACGTCCTCGACGGGAAAGTGCTTTATACGGCGCACAATCTTTTAGGGCAAAACTACCCTGGTGACCACTATGAAGAAGTTGGTTTTTTTTACAATAGCGGCGGTTGTACTGATCGCTCTTGGGTGCATCTCATCCCCAGAGAACAAGCCCGCTGAGAAGATCGCAACCCTTAAGATTGGGTATCAGCCCAGCACCCACCAGATAGCAGAGATGGTAGCTGCTGAGAAAGGCTGGTGGGCCGAGGACCTGTTGCCTTTTGGCGTCACTGAGATAAAAGAGTTCGAGTTTCCCTCCGGACCTCCTGAGATGCAGGCCATGCTTGCTGGCGACCTGGACGTTGCATATGTGGGGACAGCTCCGCCCATATCGGCCATATCCCAAGGATTGGATGCCAAGATAGTGGCAGGTGTGAACATAAATGGCTCCGATCTCGTCTTCAAGAACGATGTACCATACAGCGGACCTCAATCTCTGATTGGCTTGAGCATTGGAACCTTCCCACCCGGCTCAATTCAGGACACTGTCATGAAGAAATGGCTCAATGATAACGGGGTCGATATATCCAAGGTGAAGATCCTTCCCATGGGCCCTGGAGATGCAGTGACTGCCTTAGAGGCCGGAAAGATCGATGGCGCCTTTTTACCGCACCCCTCTCCAGCCATAGTCGAGCTCGATCTAAAGGGCAAATCCGTCGTCTATTCAGGAGAGATGTGGCCCAACCATGCCTGCTGCAGCCTTGTCGTTAGTGGCAAGTTGATTAGGGAGCATCCAGAGCTGGTCGAGCAGATAATCAAAACTCACATAAACGCGACCAATTACGTCAATGCTCACCCAGAAGAGGCCGCAAGAATTTACTCCAACCGTACTCATCAGGATTTGAATATGGTGGAGCACTCCATAAAAACCTGGGACGGCAAATGGATCAGCGATCCTCACCTGCAGATTTCTTCAACTGTGGAGTATGCGAAGATCGACTACGAGATGAACTACACTCAGAGGGAGCTGGACGAGAAGGATCTCTTCGACACAAGCTTCTATGACAAGGTCAGATCCGGTTGAGATAAATGAGAACTGGCAGGATTTTGTCCGGCAGGATTTTGAAGGCGAAAGCTGTTCGCGATCAAGGGGCTACAATCCTTTCGCTATTGGGATTGATCACCGTATGGCAGATGGCTGCCATGGCTGTGAACGACACCCTCATCCTGCCAAGCTTTCTACAGGTCTCAGCAGCCTTGCTATCGAGCTGGCAGATGATCCTGATCGAGGATCTTCCCACCAGCTTGATTCATTTTTTTCTGGGCATGGCTGCAGGGCTGATTGTAGCTCTGCCTGTAGGAATGTCCATGGGGTGGTTCAAGGCATTCGACCAGATCATGGACCCAATAGTCGAGATCATTCGGCCGATACCTCCCCTGGCTTGGATACCTTTTGCCATAGTTTGGTTTGGCCTGACAAATGAGGCAGCAGGCTTCATCGTCTTCGTCGGGTCGGTCTTTCCCATACTGATCAACACCTACGTGGGCTTTCGAAACCTTCCAAAGGTCTACGTGGAATCAGCAAAGGTGCTGGGTGCAACAAAAGACGTCGATTTGATAAGGTATATCGCTTTCCCGAACGCCCTGCCCTCGATTGCAGGGGGAGTGCGGATAGCCATGGGAATCGCCTGGATGTGCCTTGTTGCTGCAGAGATGTTTGGGGTGAGCACGAGCGGTTTGGGTTATAAGATCTGGTCTTACTACTACCTGCACAAGATGGATTATGTACTTCTGTACATGATCGTCCTGGGGCTGCTGGGCCTGCTTATCGACAGGTCATTTCGGTATGTAGTGGAGGAGAGAATGCTCAAGTGGCGAGTGGGTTTGACCCAGTGATCATCTAGCTACACCTAAAAGAAATGGTCGAGGCCTGATTGATCACATAATGCCGCCAGCACTCAATACATTTTCGATATACTTCGGGGGGTACTTCTTTTTGGCATTATGGACTGCATCCACGAGCCTATCCTCTTTAACGCCGAAATTATCCGTGAGATAGTATGCAGTGGCAATCAGGGAGAGATCGACTGCTTTAAAGCCGCCGAACCTCTCAACCAGCTCGTCAACAGCATGCTTTTCATCATCTTCAAGGAGGGAAGAGAATTTCTCTACGTTATCAGTTGGTTTTATATAATATCCTTTTTCATCTTCCCAGCGTATCTCCACTATGCCGCTTCGCTCTGCAAAGCTGAGTTCTCCGGTTACCTCTGAGGAGTACGGGCCGTAATGGTACATAGAAAAATCGAAATTTACTATGCCATTTCTTGAGAGCAAATACATCATTTTCTGTATTACAGTCTTCCCTATTTGCTTATCAGGGTATTTCTGATTCAGGCTCTTTACCAGATAACCCATTAATCCTGAGTTCTTGAACATGCTACCATCATTTTTTTTGCCCAGGCTCATCGCAAAACCCCTTCTGCCTTCGAACGGTCTTCCGGTTTCACATAGACCCTTATTTGTTTGACATCACCTATATTTTTTACTATGCTTGAGTATCCTGATAGTGGACGTGCACTCCCATTCTTTCTGGACACGATCATGATCTCCTTATCGCCATTTTCGCTGTTACTCAAATTGTACCATAGCTTCTCGGATTTATCCTCATAGAACACTATTCCAGCATCTTCAAGAGATCTCTTTTTAGCCTGTAGTTCTGCCTCATCTTCTTGGCTGAGCACTTCTGGCGTTGAATAGATCTCTCTAATGTGCCACCTATTCATTATCGCTGAACAATCTGGATCATTTGTTTCAGCTCTGAATTGGTTCCATAGAGCGTAATCATCAAGGTCTATGAATTGCTTCAGTGATGGAAGTTCCGCGCCTGGAAGTTTTCCTCCCTCCAGCACATGCATCATGGCATTCTTGAGGTGATAATCAAAGGCCCTCCGTGTCTTATGGAAATAAACCTGGGCGAATAGCTGATACCTCGCAATGACTATTGCTTCAGCTACATGCCATCCGCCTCTGTCCACCCCAAGAACAACCTCCTCAGACTCAGGCTCTATGCCCAAAGCAAGCGTATTTATTAACCTAGAGTGGTCGTAAATTCCGTATTTGACCCCTATGTGATACGAATCCCTCAATAGGTAATCGCCTCTATCGGCATCGAGCTGGCTGGCAATGAGCACCTTCCAAAAGACCCTCTCACCCAGAACCTCCGGATTTCCTTCAATCAATGCTGCTACCTCATCTGCTCCGATTCTGTAGTTAGTCCTGTTTATGGGATGATTCTCGATCACGTCTTTTAATACGTTCTTTATGATCGACGTGGTATAATCCTCGTGCTTGAAAGGCCTATCTATCTTAACATTTATTGGCATTATCTCTTCGGATGTATGGGAGAATGGCGCGTGCCCTACATCATGAAGCAATGCTGCAAGTCGAATGAGCTGTCTATCTTTCTGAAGTCCGGCATCGGCATAGTTCAAGCGATCTTCCAGCATGCTGCGACTGCTATTCACAATAGAATCGTACATCTTAGTCGCGAGATGCATAACACCTAGCGAGTGCTCGAACCTTGTGTGGACGGCTCCAGGATAAACCATCTCCGTCAGAGCGAGCTGCTTGATTCTCCTCAATCTCTGAAATGCGGGATGGCCGATAATGTCCTTCTCCCAATCGTTGAAGGACACAAATCCATATACGGGGTCCCTTATCTCGTACTGTCTCATCTCAATGCCAGCAGTTTCATTTCTACTGTAAGCTAAAAAGGCCTTCAGGGTTAAATAGAATATTCAAGGGCGGGGGGTGAAAGTAATCCAAATCTTTGACAAGAGCTTCAGAGGGGTTTATCCAGAAGTCGTCTCAAAATGCAGGCCTGCACTCCCCAAGCTACCCCACCGCCAGCTATGCCTCTTCAGCCGTAAGCGTCGAAAAGCCCTGCCCCTTCAGGGGCTAGGGAGGGGGTCACTTTGACCATAGTGCAAAGCATTAATATGACAATGGGTTTCTTGTAAGTCCAACTGCATTAAGAATATGCAAATTCGAGGAGAGGTCATGAAGAGAAATATCAAGGTTGAACGCCTCAATCAAAGACCATTGGAGAAGCAGGAGATCGAGCTTGTCGAGCGCAAGGGCATAGGTCATCCAGATAGCGTTGCCGACGGCCTTGCGGAGTCCATCAGCCGGGCGCTCTGCCAGGAATACCTTGATAGATTTGGAGCGGTGTTGCACCACAACACCGATAAGACTCAAATTGTGGCAGGAAGGTCACATCCTGCTTTTGGCGGCGGGGAGGTCATCTGCCCACTTTATATCCTCTTGACAGGACGAGCCACCAGAGTCTTCAAGGAAGAGGAGATTCCAGTAGACACAATTGCAATCAAGGCAGCTCGTAAGCTTCTGACAGAGTCGCTCTCTAACCTTGATGTCAACAACCACATAATTCTCGATGCCAAGATCGGCATGGGATCCTCAGACCTGAGGGACGTCTTTGGCCGCAAGGTTCCAAGCGCCAATGACACATCCTTTGGAGTAGGCTACGCTCCACTCTCCGAGACTGAGAGGATCGTCTACAACACCGAGAGAGAGCTGATGAACCTCAAGAAGAGCATCCCGGCCATAGGCGAGGACATCAAGGTCATGGGCATGCGCGAGGGCGATACAATCAACCTGACCATCGCCTGCGCCATGATCGACAAATATTTGGCAAACCTGAAAGAGTACGCCGACACGAAGAATGATATCGTTGAGCACATCACCCAGCATGCCAAGCAGTTCACGTCTCGCAACGTCAAGGCGCAGATGAATGTCGCAGATGATATCGAAGCGGGCTCTGTCTATATCACCGTCACAGGCACATCTGCAGAGATGGGGGACGACGGTGCAGTAGGTCGTGGCAACAGGGCTAATGGGCTTATCACGCCGAACAGGCCCATGAGCCTTGAAGCAACATGCGGCAAGAATCCGATCAACCACGTGGGCAAGATCTACAATCTGCTCTCCACTGAGGCTGCACGTCAAATCGCCGCAGAGGTCAAGGGCATCGATGAGGTCTACATCAAGATACTCTCGCAGATCGGCAAGCCGATCGATCAGCCGCATATGGCAAGCGTGCAGATAGTGCCCCAAGATGGTGTGGACATGAAGGCTGTGCAGCTGGGTGCTGCTGAGATCTTGGATGACTGGCTTGCGAACATCCCAAAACTGCAGCAGATGCTGTTTCGTGGAGAGATCAGCACATACTAAGCCAATTTTTTTGATGTGGTGAGGATACCTTGATAAGAAAGTTTTATATGTATCAAAGATACGAACTTACGGTAGATGCCCTCGAGAAGAAGCAGAGACCAACTGGTACGTGTAATCCTCACCATATGTCAAGGAGAGGGGGCAACCAAGACCAGAATCATCTACGATGCTGGACTGAATTTTAACACTGTGAAATCCTATTTGGGGTTGCTAATCAGGAAGGGCCTAATTGAGGTGGCCCAGGGAGATCTCATTCGCTATAAAACGACCCCAAAGGGGGAGAAGGCCTTGAAGTGTCTCAAGGAGCTTGAGGCCATCTATTCTTAAGTTAAAAAGAACCACTCAAAGAGCCCTCTTGATTTTGGAGGTCTTTTGAGGAGCAATAATGTAACAATAGTTATCGGCTGAGCTCATATAAAGCCTCGGATAAACTTAAGTAGCATTGAGCTAAGGGATGGTAACGGACGAACCTTACATTACAATGAGTTTATGGGGCATGATAGTTTGGCACCTTTTATCGAGATTCGGGATCTGACAGTTCAATTCGGTGAGGTTGTTGCTCTTCGAAAGATTAACCTGGTCATTGATGAGGGCGAGTCGGTAGGAATTTTGGGCAGGAGCGGCTCTGGAAAAAGCGTTCTGATGCATGTCCTGCGCGGCGTGGAGTCCTTCCAGGGAATTTCCGGGAGCGTGATCTTCCACGTGGCACGATGCGAAAAGTGCAGACATGTGGAGCCTCCCAGTCACGCAGGAGAAAAATGTCGTTGCGGTGGAGTACTAAGAGCTGTTGAGGCAGATTTTGTCTCTCTGGACATAAACGACCCACTGCGGCGCGACATCGTGAAAAGGATCGCCATCATGTTGCAGAGGACCTTTGCCCTTTACGGCGATGAGAGGGTAATTGTGAACGTCATGAGGGCTGTGGAGGAGACGGGTGAGTCCATGAGCGTTCACCATGCTGCAGACTTGCTAGATGAGGTCAACCTCTCTCACAGGCTGATGCACGTTGCCAGAGAGCTGTCTGGTGGAGAAAAGCAGCGTGTTGTTCTGGCCCGTCAGCTAGCCAAGTCGCCCATGGTCCTTCTGGCAGACGAGCCCACAGGAACCCTTGATCCGTCAACCGCAAGGGTGGTTCACGATTCCATCAAACGGGCTGTCCAGGACTTCAAAATGACCCTGATCATCACCAGCCACTGGGAAGATGTGATGGTCGAGCTGGCAGACAGGGCGATTTTGCTTGACCAAGGAGAGATCAAGGCAGTGGGGGCGCCAAAAGAAGTCGCCGCCCAGTTCCTGGCCATGGCAGGAGAGCTCGGCAAGCGAGAGGAGGTTAAAATAGGAGCTCCGATAATCAAAGCCAATAACCTGGCCAAGAGGTACATCAGCATTGATCGGGGCGTGGTCAAGGCTGTAGATGACGTGAGCCTGGAGGTGAGTGAGGGAGAGATCTTCGGCTTGGTGGGAGTCTCTGGAGGCGGCAAGACGACCCTATCCAAGATGGTGAGCGGTATCATCACGCCCACGAGCGGCAGCATCTCTGTTCGTGTGGGAGACGACTGGGTGGATCTCACAGTTTTAGGGTCCAATGGTCGCGGAAGAGCGACTAAATATATCGGCATCCTCCATCAGGAATATACCTTGTATCCATCCAGAAGCGTCCTTGAGAACCTGACTGAGGCCATCGGCCTTTCACTGCCATTTGAGCTGGCAGAAAGGAAGGCCATCCATACCCTGGAGACCGTTGGATTCACCGAGGACCAGGCAGAAGCTGTGCTCGCCAAGATGCCTGATGAGCTCTCTGAGGGAGAGCGCCATAGGGTAGCCATGGCACAGGTTCTGATAAAAGAGCCACGAATCGTCATCCTCGACGAGCCCACTGGAACCATGGACGCCATCACTAAGATCGAGGTCACAAAATCAATCCTCAACGCCCGCGAGGAACTTGGCGAGACATTCTTCATAGTGAGTCATGACATGGACTTCGTGAAGAATGTCTGCGATCGGGCGATGCTCATGCGCAACGGAAAGGCGGTATTTACAGGCCTTCCTGAGGAAGTCCTGGCCAAGATCACTGAAGAGGAAGAGAAGGAGATGCTGGGGAGTTAATTTGAGAGTCTTTGTTGATGGCAGAGAGATCGAGCTTGGCGAGGCGGCATGCCTTGGCGATGCCCTTGTAAAAGCAGGTGCGAACCCAGCCGAGGGCGCGATTGTAGGAGTGGTCAAAGGGAGGGGCGAGAGAGCGCGCCAAACCAACTCATATTGGCTCAACACCACCAAGGGCAAACTCAGAATAGAGCTTTTGAATACTGAGCTGCAAAATGTCTGGCACGAGAGCGTAGCCAAGATCCAGGGATGTGAGGTGAGATGGGCCTCGGCAGATGGCGTTGCCTTCGGGCCGTTCGCATCGTCTCTATCCTTCAGTCGCGAGGCTCATGAGTACAACCGCTGGGAGGTAGTGCTGGGAGCTGCTGGATTTGAGGCAGAGAAGACCCATCTCATCTTCGTGCGCAGAAGGCATGCTGCAGTTTATGGAGCACCAACAGATGGAGGCAGGCTTGCACATGTAGTTGGCGGCAAGAACACCCTTGATCGGCTCGAAACAGGCGATAAAATCCTAGGAATTGAGCCCGTCGTAGAATGGCAAGATCTCACAGAAAAGCTGGCAACCATGGACAGGTCTCTTCCCTTGGAAGATGGCATGGAGATCTTCACCCAGATCATGGTTGAACTCATTGAAGATGCACCAGAAGGAGCTGAATTTTTCCTGGCCCTGACTCGCGATGGGACCTTCAAGGTCGATTCGGTATCCGGCTCGTATATCTCCTCCGATCAATTGTTGACTGAGCCAATAGTCTTCGAGCACCGCGAACCAAGGCTCGAAGGCACTGTCACAGTGAGAACAAGTGGCAGGGGCCTTGGCAGGATCTTCATATACAAAGCTGACC
>JAUCQD010000232.1 GCA_030372945.1 Methanothrix sp.
CGTTGAGAGTGGGGTCGTCTGAGGTCAAGCCTATCAGGAGCTGCTGCTGCAGTGGAACGGGCCGGGGCTTGCGGCCGCGTCGAGGTTGCAGGAGGGTGGTTTGCTTCAAGCTTTTCCGGACCAGACAATCCACAGCCCTGTCCAGGAAGCTTTTAACCAGGATGCTGGGAGTGACCCTGGCAGCCTGGAGAGATCTTGAGGACAGGCAGCTGGGAGGTATGGATGAAAAGAAGATGCTCAATCTTTCTTGGTCGGCTTCGTCAAAAAACGGCTTCCAGAGTGACCTTCCTTCCCTGATCGCAGGGATAAACTGCTCTCTGGCCACCAGCTCCAGGGAGAAGAGGGCAAGTTTTGACCAGAACAGCATGGAATCGGCAAGAATTAAGCCATCGGGTAGCGGGAGGGGCATGTCCAGAAGTAGATCCAATGCCAGGGCAGGCTTAAGAGCCAGGGTGGTTATGGTGCAATCGATCAGACCCACGGTTTTCTGAGGGACATAGCTATCACGGAGGAGCCAAGGAGACGGAAGTGGACCGAATCCACCTTTGCCAGAGGGTAGCTGGAGAGTCAGTGCGCCTATATCACTACCGTCCAGCTGGAAAGATCCAGAAAGATGCCGCTTGACCTCCGTGCCAGTGAGTGCGAAAGGATGAGGCAAAGGCTTTTTAGGTCGCTGGTTTGGCGCAGCGGGGACCAGAGGCAAAGCTGATGATTCTGACCAGATGTGAAATGTCTCAGTATCCCAGATGGAGTGCAAAACCTGCATGCATTCGGATCCTTGCGATCTGATTTCTTCAAAGCTGTTTCATTATCTGAACCAGTATGATGATAGGCAATGAATTTGAGTCTTTCCAATATACGCAGTTTTATTCTCTAGATATCGATATTGTATCTGGATGTCTCTTTTCTGAATAGGATGGACTTCATTCCAGGATCTCGATAATCTACCAAGGAGTGTTTGGCATTTGGAGATAGCTAGCGCGTCAGGATATGAGGTGAGGAAAAACAAATGCTTAGAATGCGGTTAGAGCCGTTGATCTTTTTATTGAGGACGTTTTAATGCTAACTATTTGCAGGTACTCGTGAGAGAGTAATCAGTTCTCAAATTCAATTATTAAAATTATAATTTAACAAAGAATGAATGGGATCGGGACTAAATCCCGCCCAAATATTCTACTC
>JAUCQD010000233.1 GCA_030372945.1 Methanothrix sp.
GGGAACTCATACCGGCTGAAGGAGAAGATGAAGGCCGGCCTCATCAGGGCCGACGAACCCGAGGTCAGCAACTAGGGTGGGGACTTTTCAATTGCCGCAAACGGGGAAAATTGGGTTGCCGTTGACAGTGGCAGATGGCGGAACTGCATTCCGACTTGTCATTGGGGAATACGGGTCGGGCAAAACGTTCTTTTTAAACCTCATACGGTCGATAGCGCTGGAGAAGAAGCTAGTAGCCACCACCGCTGACCTCAATCCTGATCGACGACTCCATGCAACTGGCGGGCAGGCCCGCTCACTATACGCAGAATTGTCAAGGAACTTATCAACAAGAACCAAGCCTTATGGCGGAGCAATTGTTGGTATTGTCGAGAAGTTTATCTTCTCGGCAACAACCTCTGCCAAGACTGAGGGCGTAGATACTGATCTCGTCATCCATCGTCAGCTCGCTCGATTGTCAGAGCTAGTAAATGGCTATGACTTCGCACATGTAATCGAGTGCTACTGGCGCGGTCACTGCGAGGGAAGCGATCAGCTCAAGACAGATTCGATTCGCTGGCTTAGAGGCGAGTTTACTACCAAGACCGATGCCCGCAACTCTCTCGGAGTAAGAACGATCATAGATGACGCCAGCATCTATGATCAGATGAAGCTTCTCAGTCTCTTTGTTAAACTTGCAGGATTCTCCGGTCTGTTGATCTGCCTGGATGAGCTGGTGAATCTCTACAAGCTATCAAGCAGCCAGGCGCGTAACGCCAACTATGAACAATTACTTCGCATGCTGAATGATGTGCTCCAAGGTTCTTCCGAGGGATTAGGATTTCTGTTAGCTGGTACGCCTGAGTTCCTCTTGGATAGCAGACGAGGGCTATATAGCTATCCCGCCTTGGAGTCACGATTGGCAGAAAACATGTTCGCCAGGAATGGACTAGTGGACCTGAACCACCCTGTCATGCGCCTACAAGCTCTTACTCGGGAAGAATTCTTCGTGCTCCTCCAGAAGATCAGACATGTCTTTGCCTTCGGCGAGGAAAGCAAGAATGCCGTCCCGGATGAAGCTCTAGCAGCCTTCATGAACCACTGTCAAAAGCGCATCGGAGAAGCTTACTTCAGAACTCCAAGGACATCAATAACCGCATTCGCCAACCTGCTGTCGGTGCTAGAACAGAATCCCCAGGTTCGCTGGGAAGACCTCCTGGAGAAGGTTGAGATCGAAAAGGATCTTGGAGGGCTCTCCGATCTTAAGATTGAGGAAGATACCCTAGACCATCCACCCTCTCAACAGGATGGTGATGAGTTCACAAGTTTCAAGCTCTGACAAGAGGTCCAGCAGCTTCGAGCTGTTGGATCCTCGTATTCAGAGATGGATCTGGTCCAAAAAGTGGACAGAGCTGCGCGAAGCGCAGGAGCAGGCTATCCCGCTTCTGCTGGATGGATGCAAGGACATCATCATCGCTGCCTCAACCGCATCCGGCAAAACAGAAGCTGCCTTCTTCCCAATCCTGACGAGACTCGCCGCCAATTCCGATACCTGTTCACTCGCTTTATACATCAGCCCACTTAAGGCATTGATAAACGATCAGTGGAGTCGCCTCGAAAGACTCTCTGAATCCATGGAGATCAAGGTCACGCCATGGCATGGTGATATCGCACAAGGCAAGAAGACGACCTTTCTCAAGTCTCCACACGCTTGCCTGCTTATAACCCCGGAATCTCTTGAAGCGATGCTCATCCGGAAGGGCCATGGTCTAGAAAGCATTCTTTCCGGCCTTGGGTTCATCGTGGTCGATGAGTTGCACTCGTTCATGGGCACTGAACGAGGCAAGCAACTCCAATCTCTGCTGCACAGGATCGAGATTGTCTTGGGTAGGCAGGTTTGTAGGATCGGCCTATCTGCGACTCTGGGAGATATGGCTGAAGCAGCAGAATACCTGCGTCCTGGATCTGGCGAGAACGTAGTGATCGTCAACAGCGATGAAGGTGGGCAGGAGCTTCTCGTTCTAGTGAAAGGACTCCTCGAAAGGTCCAGAATACCCCTTTCTCAGAAGGGATGTGAAGATTCCGCTATTCAGAGGATTGCGAATGATCTCTTCAAGAGCCTGAGAGGAACGAACAACCTTGTGTTTCCAAATAGCCGAGAAATGGTTGAGACTCTCGCTGATAGCCTTCGAAGAAAGTGTGAAGATTTAGGCGCTCCAAACGAGTTCTGGCCTCATCACGGGAACCTCTCTAAAGAAGTTCGTGAGGAGACTGAAGCAGCGCTAAAGAGAGCCGATGTTCCAGCAACAGCCATTTGTACCAACACTCTTGAACTCGGAATCGATATAGGCGCAGTGAAGAGTGTTGCCCAGGTCCATAGTCCCCCTTCCGTCGCCGGGCTAAGGCAGAGACTCGGTCGCTCCGGTAGGAACAAGGGCGATCCTGCAATCCTTCGGTGTTTCTGCATTGAAAGAGACCTAGACGATAATTCATCGATCTCGAGTCAGTTGCGCGAAGGGCTGATTCAGACTGCGGCAATGGTGACGTTACTCGTGGAAGGCTGGTTCGAACCTGGCCTCAAGAACGGAATCCATGCGTCAACCCTTGTGCAGCAGTGTCTCTCAGCAATGGCCCAATACGGTGGTCTGATGGTTGGACAACTATGGAATCTGTTATGCTGTCAAGGGCCCTTTCAAGCCCTTTCCAAGGATCATTTTCTCTCCCTGATCCACGAACTGGGTATTCGCGAGATCATCTTCCAAGACTCGACCGGTCTCCTGTTGCTTGCACCAAAGGGCGAGAGAATTGTTGAGCATTACAGCTTCTTCGCTGCCTTCGCGAGCCAGGAGGAATTCCGTATCGTCACTTCCGGAAAAACCCTCGGCTCAATACCAATTGAGCGGCCACTGGAGCCAGGGAGCTTCTTGATCTTTGCCGGAAGGAGATGGCTGGTCCAGCACGTTTTTATTAAGACGAGAACCATTGAGGTCGAATCCGCTCGAGCCGGTGCGGTCCCGCATTTCGACGGAACAGCAGGTATCAAGGTGCACGATAGGGTTAGAGAGCGAATGCGGGAAATCCTGCAGACTGAATCGACAATCCCCTTTCTTGATCCTGAAGGACAAGTGCTGCTTCAACAGGCTAGGTACAACTATCACAGGCTCGAACTAGACAAGCGATGGATTATTGAGATCGGTAGGGATTCACACTTGTTGCTCTGGAAGGGTGACTGGGTGCTAGACACCATTCAACTCATGCTGAACTCTGTGGGCTGTAGATCATCTGTGGAGGGCATCAGTGTTGTCGCAGTTGGAGCTTCGACTGAAGACGTCCTCCATGCTATCAAGAGGCTGTTGTCTGAGCCCCGTCGGTCTGCTTCCATCCTTGCCTCATCGCTAGAGAACATGTCTAGAGAGAAGTGGGACTGGCTTCTTCCGAACGATCTCTTGTGTGCAAACTATGCATCACTTCAGCTGGACATCGATCGAGCCTACTCGGCTTTATCTGGACTTCCAGACCCAGGCCGTTTCCCAAAGCTACGCTGAGACCATCGATCAGATCCTCAAGAAGTGCCTATCACTGGGTTGACACCCATACAGCTCAGTTTTAGAATCCTGAAGAACGGAGGAGCAATGCCCAGACTGGATTCGAAGATCAGGCCCGGAGATGTGGTTCCGAAGCGGGATATCGACCCCGCCTTCGGCAACAGGGTCAGGTCCGCGCGCAAGGAACTGGGCATCAACCTGAGCGACCTCGCTGAACGAGTAGGCATCAGCACGGCCTACCTCTCGCAGATCGAGAGGGCCATCTTCCCTCCCCCACGAGCGGAGATCATCGTTTCACTGGCGAACGAGCTCAGGCAGAACCCCAGCGAGCTGCTCTCGCTGGCAGGCATGACCGATCTCACGGTGGTAGAGCTCTTCCGCCGCAATCCCGACCTCATCAAGGAACTCCAGGAAGCCTTCGCCACGCTGCCGGACCACACCCGGAAGGCCCTCCTGCCAGTGATCTCGGAGCAGATGCTGCTCGACATCCTCAAGATAACGCTGCGAGGCAATCGCCCGACCCAGGAACAATGGGAAGGCCTTCAGAAGCTCGTCTTCGGGGTTGATCAGACAGCTTCAGGAAAGCCACACCAGGATCCCCAGGCTGAGGAGCCGAGCACCGCGACTCCTCCGAGGAAACCCAGGAGGAAGCCATGAGCTTTTTCTTTGCATCACTGTTTCAGTTTCCTGAACATCGGTCGAGAAAGAAGCGCTGCCATGGAGCGCTCATGGGATGACGGCAAGGCTGTTGATGACCAGAGCAGTCTGGACAACCTCGAAAGGGCACGGCTCTACTTCGAGCGGAAGGCGGGCAGGCCCATGAGCACTGCCTTGGCCCGGGAATGGCTGGACAGCCTGGTGGATTACCTGAGGACGGCCCAGCGCTGGGCAGCCGAGGCGGCCATACGTGACGCGTCCGAGACATCCAGCGAGGACGTCCAGACGGACATCCAGGTGGATGCTCAGGGGTCAGCCGTGGACATCCAGCCCTTGCCGCCTCGCCGGGCATCCCGCAGGATTGCGGCGCGAGGTAAGACAAGGAAGCCAAGGCTGAACAAGCAACAGAGCATCCAGAATACGCACACGGACGCCCACGTGGACGTCCATAACGAACAAGCGGCCCAGGCGGGCCGGGGGTGAGCGATGCGCAACAGGCGGAACGTCCATGCCGCGCGTTCGAGCGATGCAGTCGCCTACGCGCGGGTGTCCACGAAGGACCAGGAGCACGAGGGCTTCTCGATCCCGGCACAGCTCAGGCTGATCACGGAGTACGCGGCACAGCACGGCCTGAGGATAGTCGAGACGTTCACGGAGGTGGAGACAGCGGGGAAGACCGGGCGCGAGGCCTTCGGGCGGATGATGAAGTTGCTGAGCGGCCCCGGCAGGTGCAGGACCGTGCTGGTGGAGAAGACCGACAGGCTGTACCGGAACGCTCGGGACATGGTCGACCTGAACGACCTTGGTGTCGAGATCCACTTCATCAAGGAGGGCCGTGTCGTCTCGGAGCACTCCAGGCCGAGCGACAAGCTGGTCAACACCATCCTCACGGCGACCGCCCAGCACTTCCTGGACAACCTCGCGGAGGAGACCAGGAAGGGCATGCTGGAGAAGGCGCGGGCCGGCCTGTGGCCGTCCTGCGCTCCGCTCGGCTACCTGAACGTGCCCGGACCGAACGGCAAGAATATCATCGTGCCCGACCCGTCTACCGCCCTGCACGTACGGAGGCTGTTCGAGAGGTATGCGACCGGCAGGATGACCCTGCGCGGGATCACCCGCCTGGCCATGGCAGAGGGGCTGGTCTTCAAGAGGTCGTACCGGGCGCTGCCCAGCGCGACCGTGCACATGCTGCTGCAGAACCCGCTCTACATGGGCGACATGATCTGGGACGGCACCCGCTACCATGGGAGGCACGAGCCACTGGTCTCGCGCGAGCTGTTCGAGCAGGTGCAGGACGTCCTGCACGGGCCGAAGCCCGAGCTGCCCAGGCTGACCTGGCACGACCACACGTACAAGGGCCTGATACGCTGTTCGCACTGCGGCTGCACGGTGGGAGCGCAGCGGCACGCGCCATGGGTCTACTACCACTGCTCGGGGTACAAGGGCAACTGCGGGGAGCCGTACCTGCGTGAGGAGGTGCTCGACGAGGCCTTCAGGCAGAACCTGGAGCGGATAGCCCCCGACGACGAGGCATGGGAGATCCTCCGCGAGGAGATGCGCAAGGGAGCCTCCAGGGACGAGGAATCGAAGGCCGGGGTGGTCAGGGGCCTCGAGAACGAGATCGCCTCGTTGAAGAGGCGCCAGGAGGTGTTGTACGAGGACAGGCTCGAAGGCCGGATCGACACCCGGTTCCATGACACGAAGGCGATCGAGATCCGCCAGAAGGTCAGGGTGCTGGAGGACAAGATCAGGGCCCTGAAGACCCCTGCAGGCC